>JASHSG010000171.1 GCA_030040935.1 Acidobacteriaceae bacterium
CTGATTGCTCTCGTTTGCATCAGCGGCGTCAACAACGTAGCCACCGCAATCAACAGCGTGTTCAACGCAATCAGCGGCTCGCTGTCGTAGTTGGCACGGGAGTCCGAACTACCCAAGGGCTTCAACGTCTTCGTGGGAGGGTTACGCTGCCGGCCCCAAGCCGGGGCGTACCCCTCCCACTAAGGTTTTGGGGGCAATTTTTTAGGAACTAAAATCCGCAAGACGCGCACCTCACGGAACGCCGCTCAGCATCATTCGGTATCGCCGATCAAAGAGTCAGCTTAGGGCCGCAACGGCCCCGCAGGCCGCACGACGCGGACTGACTCGAAATCAAGAAAAATCAGATAATCCAACAGATAAACCAAGCGATTCTGAAGCGCTGCGTGCCCGCGGAATAGCGAGGAAGACCGAGATCAGATCGAATGGTTGGGCCAGCGAGCGCAATCCATTGTCGAACATGGCTCTCCCGTGATTTTTGGTGGGCATAGAGCAGTGATGGTGGCCGCTAGAATGAGACGAGATGCCGAGCGTAGGAAATTTGCGCAGAAACGGCCTGATCTGGGTGCTTGTGTGCATCTTGATCTCGATTCTGTGGGGAATCTCAATTGGCCGCGGCGGGAACGCATGGATCGACTTCCGAGCCGTGTATGCTGGCACTCGCTGCCTGCTCCACCAGCACAATCCGTACAGCGTAAGCGACCTCGAACGCGAGTACTTGTCTGAGGGAGGGCAACGTCCGCCGGACTCTCCCTTCTATCTTCAGGCGATCGTACTTTATGTAAATGTGCCCACAACGTTTGTCGTGGTGACGCCAGTTGCGCTGCTTCCCTGGGGGCCTGCGCACATTCTTTGGATGCTGATAACGGGCTGCGTTTTTGGTCTCTCCATCCTCCTGATGTGGAGCGCCGGCGCGGGCCATGCGCCGCAGGTTTCGACCTTCCTAGCCTGCATTCTTGCGATCAATTGCGCGTCGATCTTTGCCGCGGGCAATACCGCCGGAATGGTCGTGGGGCTTTGCGGAATCGCAGTGTGGTGTTTCCTCAAAAACCGCTTTGTCTGGATCGGAATACTGTGCCTTGGGATCAGCCTTGCGATCAAGCCTCATGATGTGGGATTGGTCTGGCTCTATTTCGTACTGGCGGGCGGTGCTTATCGCAAACGGGCATTGCGAAGCTTCATCGTCACGGCGGTCATCGGACTGACGGCGTTCCTTTGGGTTTCGCATGTTGTGCCGAATTGGATGCACGATTGGCAAGCCAACCTGGCCACGATCTCGGCGCGCGGGGGCATCAACGAGCCCGGGCCCAACTCGTACTCAGGCCGTTCCATCTATACGGTTGTCGATCTGCAGGCGGCGATCAGCATTTTCAGAGATGACCCGAGGTTTTACAACATCGCCAGTTATGCCTTCTGCGGGACGATGTTGCTGGTGTGGGCAATCAGGACGCTGCGAACGCGATTTTCAGTATTCAAGGCCTGGCTTGGACTGGCAACGGTCACTGCTTTCACGATGTTAATTACATATCACCGGCCGTGGGATGCCAGGCTTGTGATGCTCGCTATTCCTCCGTGCTGCTTGTTGTGGGCCGGGCGTGGCCGGCTCGGGAAGACCGCATTTTGGATCACTACCGCAGCAGTCCTGTTTGCAGGCGATTTTCCGCTGGCGGTTTTCAAGACGACGGCCGATGCACTGCGCGTGAACACAGACGGGTTCGGCAGGCAGCTGGAGGCTCTGGTCCTGATTAGGCCGGAGTCGATTGCACTGCTGGCGATGGGAGTGTTCTATTTGTGGACTTATCTCAGGGCAGACGCAATCGAGGTGGAAAGCGCCGAACCGAATCTGCGCGCATAGGGTGCCTGAGCGGCGCTGAAGGCGGACGATCTTGAGAAGATCGTCTGCATACATTTGATTGTGACCGTTGAAGGATATGGTGGGAGGCCGAGCATGGGGAAATCGCGCCGCAACAGCCTGATCTGGGTGCTTGCATGCGCGGGGATCTCGGTGCTATGGGGCTCCTTTTTTGCGCAGAGCTCGAACGCGTGGATCGATTTTCGGGCCGTGTATGCAGGCACGCGCTGCCTGATTCACGAGCATAATCCGTACAGCGTAAGCGACCTGGGGCGCGAGTATTTGTCGGAGGAAGGCCAGCGGCCTCTAGCCTCCCCGTTGCACTACCAGTCCATTACCCTCTATGTGAATCTGCCGACCACGTTCGTTGTGGTGGCACCACTTGCAATGCTTCCATGGGGGCCGGCGCACATTCTATGGATGCTGGTAACCGGGTGCGCTTTGATTCTCGCCATTTTGCTGATGTGGAACGCGGGCGCGGCCCACGCACCCCGGGCTGCAACTTTTCTCGCCTCTCTGATTGCGGTGAATTGCGAAACCATTTTCTCCGGGGGGAATACGGCTGGGATCGTTGTGGGGCTTTGCGGAGTGGCCGTTTGGTGTTTTCTCGAGAACCGTTTCGTGAGGATTGGGGTTGTTTGTCTTGCGTTCGGCCTCGCTGTCAAGCCGCACGATGCAGGCCTGGTCTGGCTTTATTTTGTCCTGGCGGGCGGAAGTTATCGCAAACGGGCTTTGGAAAGCTTAATCATCACGGCTGTCATCGCCACGACGGCAGTCCTGTGGGTCTCGCATGTCGCGCCGACCTGGATGCATGACTGGAACGCCAACCTTGCGACAATCTCGGCGCGCGGCGGCATCAACGAGCCTGGCCCCGGTGCCGTCAAGGATGGCTCGATCTATTCGATTGTCGATCTTCAGGCTGCCGTCAGCATGTTCCGTGATGACCAGCAGTTCTATAACGCGGCCACGTACCTGTTTTGTGGGGCACTTTTGGTGGTGTGGTCAATCTGGACGCTGCGAACGCGTTTTTCCCCGCGCGGGGCCTGGCTCGCGCTGGCAGCGGTCTCGGCTTCCACGTTGTTGATCACGTATCACCGGCTTTGGGATGCAAAACTCGTCATGCTTGCCATTCCTGCGTGCTGCATGTTGTGGGCTGAAGGCGGCCGTGTTGGAAAGGCCGCAATTCTCATCACGTCCATAGCAGCGTTCTTTACCGGGGAGATTACATTGGTGCTCTTCGAAATGGCTTTCGGATCGCTCCACACAAGCACAAACGGCATTATGGCATCGGCAATCACGGTTGTGCTGATTCGGCCGGCCTCTCTGGCGCTCGTGGCGATGGGGATCTTCTATCTTTGGGCGTATCTGCGGCACGCTGAGCCGGAGAAGCTTGATTCGTCGACGATTCAGGGGATGGAGTGCGCTTCGGAATAGCGGCGATGCTGATTGGCGGAGAGAGAAACCAAGGTGCAGACAAGGGCAACGACCCCGGTCGGCCGGTTGAATAGGTACATAACCCTGCCCATCAAGATGGCTCGAAAGTCGTATGGGCGAGAGAGATAGAGGCTAAAGATAATAGAGAGCGAATCCGCCGTTACCGGAACCGGCGCCATGGTTGGTTGAGCCGAATCGGCCGATAAGTTCTTACGTGCGCGATTCAGCGCGTAGGATGGATGGCTCCAGAAAACCCTGCCGCACCCCGCCGCAAAGCGAGTCCTGCGATGAATGCTCAAGTCGAAGCTGAAAGTGTCGCACGGCAGTCCAGCCGCCGCGTATCATTCAGAACTCTCGCACTGGCAGGCGTCTGGGCACCCTTGATTGCGATGTATGCGATGTTCGTGGGAGTTGCCGCGACGATCAGGGGAAATACCTCTTACATTTGCTTTCTTGATTCACTGACCTTCAGCGGCGCCGTATTATGCGCTGGGTATGACCGGCTGCGGATTGGCCGCGTGGTACTGGTGGCAACACCGCTTTTTGTTTTTTTTGAGTTGTTGAGGGTGCCGGCGTTGAGCGCCGCCTTCCTGACGCTCGGTCTTGGCGGAGTTATCGTATTGGCTTTTTATGCGGTGAGCGGGAGCCAGCTTGCGAGGCAGAATTTTCAAATTGCCGTGGGACTGCCGATGTTCGTTCTACTGGCGAACTTCGTCAACGGCAAAGTGGCATATATCACTCCGCACATCCTTGACGCGGCGTTGCTCAAGACAGACGGCGGGATGAGCCTGGCGTTGTACCACTGGGCATTGGCGAGTCCGTCGCGGCTGGCGACGGTGAACATACTCTATGGATCACTGCCGCTGGAAGCAGCCATCGTGCTGGCATGCACGACGGGAAGTGGACGCAGTCAGCTGCTGCGGGCCTTGTGCTTTGCCGCGCTATTGGCGGTGCCTTGTTATGTGCTCGTGCCCGCTGTCGGTCAGGCCCACGTTGCCCAGCCTCTTGCGTTTCGCAATTGCATGCCCTCATTACATATGACATGGGCCACGTTACTGTGGCTTAATTCGCGCCAGCCATGGCTGCGGCGTGGGACCTTCTGCTTCATGTTCATCATTGCTTTTACGACCATCGCGACCGGTGAACACTATGTGCTCGACCTGGTTGCCGCACTGCCATTTGCGTGGATGGTGCAGCGCCTGAGCGAAGCAGGGACGGGGCCCCGCATCGCGGTGACCGAATAGATCGACAGGATGCCTGCCTTGAATCAGGGACTGAGCCGTTTCGTCTAAGTGAAGCGATGATTTGCGATGAATGCGCCAGCGCTCTAGTGCACCGGGACCAGAGTAACCTTGTGCTGTGCAGCCTTGCTCAGAGTCCTCGATCCGCGAATGTCTCAACCAAGCGACAAGGTCCGGTCCGCTGGGGCTGCGGAATCGCGGCGACGATTTGAACCGGGCGGTTTCGGGAGACGCCGACTCTGGTTCCGCTGTGCCGGCGAGGCGGAGCGGATTGAGCTGGATCCGGCTACTGTTCGTGCTGTGCGCCGACGGCCTGCGGCGGGCCACGACGGGATTGTTTCTTTTGACTTGGGCGATGCTTGTGTTGGGGTCTGCGGCCAGCCAGGAGAAGGCCGTGGGCACGAACGTCACGGTAACGGTGGTCGACGAAAATGGTCACGCGGTGCCCGGCGCGCAGGTAACGATTACAGAGCCGGGAGCGGAACCGGCGCAGCTGTGGACCGACTACGCGGGAAACTGTCGCCACGAGCTGCGGCAACCTGAACCCTACAGCATCGGTGTAGAAAAGGCCGGATTCTATCGAGCCGATGAGAGTGGCATCGACCCCAGCCTGGGCAGCGTGAGAGTTGAGATCGCACACGAGCAGATTGTGCGCCAGCAGGTGAATGTTACGGCATCGACGCCGGGCATCGATACTCAACAGGTCTCCGACCAGAGCACGATGAATACGCCGGAGATCGTCAACATTCCTTATCCAACTTCGCGCGACATACGGAACCTGCTGCCGTTCAATGCCGGCGTGGTACAGGACGAAACAGGGCAGGTGCACGTGGCCGGCTCGGAGACGTGGGAGACGCTGGACACGATGGACGGATTCGACATTCGCGCGCCGGAGGGCGGCTCGCTGAGCCTGAGGTTGAGCACGGATGCTGTGCGGACGATTGACGAGGAGAGCACGCGGTACCCGGCGGAGTTTGGGCGGGCGACAGGAGGGGTGATCGCGTTCTACACGGGGATGGGCGACAATAAATTCCGTTTCAATGCGACGGATTTTATTCCTTCGTTTCGCGACTTGAATGGGATCCGCTTTGACCAGCTTGTTCCGCGCTTTACGTTCAGCGGGCCGCTGAAACGCGATCACGCGTGGTGGTACGACGGCGTGGAGACGGAGTGGGACAACATTTATATCTCCGAGCTGCCGGCGACAGCCGACACCGACGAGTTGGTGCGCGGGAGCAACCTGGTGAAGGTGCAGGAAAACCTGACACAGGCGAATTTTCTGACCGCGGGCCTGCTCTACAACAACTATCATTCGCCGTACGACGGACTTTCGCCGCTCACGCCACAGGAGAGCACGGTGAAGCGCAACACGATTGGGTGGTTCGGTTATTTGCGGGACCAGCAGAGCTTTGGCGGTGGAGCGCTGCTCGATTTGGGAGTGGGGCTGGTTAGCATTCGCGACGGATATGAGCCGCATGGGAGCGCGCCATACGATTACACACCGGAACAGACGGAGGGCAGCTATTTCGAGAATCTGAGCGGGCGATCGCAGCGGCTGGAAGGTACAGCGGACGTGTATTTGCCCCCGCGCCAATGGCTGGGACGGCATGATGTCAAAGTAGGGCTGGATGTGGACCACATTGCGTATGACCAAAGGCAGACAATGGCGCCGGTGAGTTATTACGGCGAGGGTCCGGCGACCGGTGGATTGGGGCCGCTGGTGCGCGAAACGACATTTGCGCCCGCGCCGGCATTCACCATCGACAGCGGCGAGGTTGGCGCATACGTCGAGGACCGGTGGCAGGCTGCGAAGGGATGGGTGATCGAACCGGGGGTCCGATTCGACTGGGATGAGATTGTGCGGAAGCCACTGGCGGCCCCGCGATTGGCTGCGGTTTATGCGCCGCCGGGGGACAAGAATACGACCAAATTATCAGCCGGGATCGGGCTCTACTATGAGCACACGCAACTTGATTACCTGGCGCAGACGTACGCGGGGATCCGCTACGACACCTACTACGAGGCAGACGGAGTGACGCCAACGGGGCCGGCAGAGGAGACAGAGTTCACTGCAAACGATGGGCTGCTCAACGCGCCGCGAGCGTTGAACTGGAGCGTGGGCCTGGAGCGCAAGCTGCCGTGGGGGATCGATGCGGGCGCGAACTTCATGGAGAAACGAACGACAAGGGTTTTCACGTTCGCGAACGAGAACGGGGCGGCAGCGCTGGCAGGCGATTACCTGCTGACGAACGGAAGGGACGATCACTACGACTCAGAAGAGTTCGACGCGCGAAAGTATTTCAAGAACGATTACACGCTGTATGTTTCGTATGCGCATTCTTCGGCGCGGACGAATGCTGCACTCGATTATCTGCCGACGCCGTCGCCGTTGGGCGAACAACAAAGCGGGCCGCTCGCGTGGGACGTACCGAATCGCGTCATTTCGTGGGGATGGCTGCCGGTGCCGCTGAGATTCCTGAAGAATCGGTGGGATTTTGTGTATCTTCTGGACGAGCACACGGGCTTTCCGTATACAGCCGTGAGTGCGACCCAGCAGGTGATAGGCGCGGCGAATGCGTATCGATTTCCG
Organism: Acidobacteriaceae bacterium; assembly: GCA_030040935.1. Taxonomy (GTDB): domain Bacteria; phylum Acidobacteriota; class Terriglobia; order Terriglobales; family Acidobacteriaceae; genus Telmatobacter. Next base: position 7,115 of record JASHSG010000171.1, read on the forward strand.
GATTTTGTGAACTTCAGCCCGGGGCTCGAATGGAAGTTTCATTTTCGCGGACAGTACTGGGGACTGCGCGGAGTGATGCAGAACGCGACGAACGCGGGCGATCCGGCGGTGGTCAATAATGTGGTGGATTCGCCGGAGTTTGGGACCTTCAGCGAGTTGGAGGGGCGGGCGTTCACGGCGAGGATCCGGCTGATCGGGACGAAGTGACGAAGGCACGGCTCAGGGTCGAAGGGACCAGAGACTATGCAGGATCTGGGAAAAACTCTCGTGGTGATCGGGTTGGTGATCGCGGGGATTGGCGTGGCCATGCTGGTGGCCTCGCGCATCGGGTTGCCGCTGGGTCGGCTGCCGGGTGATTTCACGTACAGGGGGAAGAACGTTTCGTTTTATTTTCCGCTGGGGACATCGATTGCGATCAGCATCGTGCTGTCGGCGATTTTGTATTTGCTGTCGCGGATGCGGCGGTAGTGTTCAGCGATCCTTCAGTTCTTTGGTCTCGAATGATTTCCCACTCCTCCGCGATCTCCACCATGCCCTCAGTTTCGACAAATGCTCGAATATCTTCGAGCTGGGGGTTGAGTAGAGGTAGATCGCCCAAGCCGCGACGACGATGGTCAGTGGAATCCGCCACAGCCATGACATAAGCTAAATCGTACTCCGCAAGCTCGGCCGATGGGACGGTCGTGGGGATTCCCATGTTTCTCAGGCCAGGTCGCAGAACAACGGCTTAAATGACCCGAAAAACAACTGCCGATCCTCCGGCTTCGCTGCGCTCGGCCTCTGAATGACAGCGATGGAGTAAGGGAATGCGGGTCCTTCGAATCGTCCGCGCTAAAGCGGGACTTGCTCAGGATGACCGATGAGGGGAGTGCTTTCCCCGGTCTCAAAATCGAGACCGGGGGCACCTAGAACTGTGGTGGAATATATCGCGCGAAGATTCAGGGACGGCCCTAGATGCCGACGCCAAACTCACTGGCCTGTTGCGATCCGGCGTTGGAGTAGAAGTCGTAGGGAGTGCGCTTCTTGAACCGGTAGCGGTTGCGGATTTCGGCGCCCACATAGATGCCCACGGCGGCCACTGCGATGCCGACCGAGAACCAAGTAATGACGCGCAGGGCGGTCGATCCGGTCTTTTCCGGTTCGGTTGACTCGGGAACGATCAGTTCGGACTGAGGATCGGCGGACATTCGAGCTTTGCCTCCCACACATTCATGATAGCGCAGGTGAGGTTGGGGCGAGGTTGTGGAGGAGTGGGGAAAACACGGAGGTAATCATGCGGAAGTGTTAATTTGGGCCAGCCACGCGGCTTTTTCTGCTTCGGGAAGGAAACTGGCGCGGAAGGAGTTGGCGGCCAGCTGTCGGAGTTCGTCGCGTGTGAATCCCTGCTGGGTATGAGCAAGGAGGAACTCGTTGGACAGATCGGAGCCGAAGAAGGCGGGATCATCAGAATTAAGCGTGACCAGGAGCTCGCGATCGAAGTACTGACGCAGGGGATGGGCGGCGAAGGAGGAGCAAACGCCGGTGCGGACGTTGGAAGTGGGATTGAGTTCAATCCCGGTACTCGCATTCCGCGCTTTTAGCTCCTGGAGGAGTTTTTCATCCTGAATGGCGGACAAGGCGTGGCCGATGCGCTCGGAGCCGATAGAAAGCGCCTCCCAAATGGCCTCGGGGCCGGTGGTTTCGCCGGCGTGGTTGGTGAGGCGGAGACCGGCGGCGGCAGCGCGCGCGTAGAGATGGCGGAAAGGCGCTGATCGCGCGACTCGCTCGTCACCGCCGAGACCGATGCCGATAATGGAGGGATAGAATTCACGCATTTCGTCGGCTTTGCGAAAGACGCGATCGGCCTCCTCGACAGTAAAGTGGCGGACAGCATCGAAGATCCAGTAGAGCGAGAGGCCAAGTTCGCGGGCGGCGCGATTGCGGGCGCGTTCGAGACCTTCAAAGATGGGCTCGAAGCAGCGCGGATCGAAGTTGCGCCACATATAGATGACGCCGACGGAGATGTAAACCTCGGCGTGGACGACGCCCTGAGCGGTGAGGTGCTGCATCATCCGCCAAGCCGCGAGCTCATAATCTTCGGGATGGCGGAGGCGGCGCGTGACGGCCTTGAAGGACTCGATGAATTCGGTAAAGTCTGAGAAACGATAGAGGGCCTCGGCGTCGTGGAGTGTTAACGGATGGCGATCATGGCGGGTGCTGAGCTCGACCAGAGTTTCAGGCGCGATGGTGCCCTCGAGATGCAGATGCAGCTCGGCCTTGGGAAGGCGGCGGATGAAATTCTGGATTTCCGGCACAGTTTCAGTTTAAGCCGGTGCGGCAAACCCAGCGAGCCGGCCAGTCGGCATGGACGCCCGATAAGCGACTAGTTCGTCTGAATTGCGGTGGCGCGATCTTCGACGAAGGTAATGGTCCACTTTTTGCCGGCCTGGTTGTAGGTGATGGTGCGGGTGCCTTCGCCGGCGCTGTCGACATGCTGATCCTGGCCGATGGACATGCGGGTTTGAAGCTCGTTCATCCCCGGAATCACCTGATGTGCGTCAACTGCGGCCCACACGTTTTTGGGCCAATTGTCGTAAATGGTGTGCGGATCGTCGTAATAGAAGAGCACATCGCAGAAATACTCTTCCTGGTTGCCGTCGATGGCGCCGATAACGGTGGCGTAGAGATCGGGGCTGTTCGGAAGGGTGAAGACGGCAAAAGCCTGGCGTGTGCCGTGGGAGATTCCGTCGTCGATGTCGGCGGGCGGAACGGCCTTGATGACCTTCCTGATCTCGAGTTGCCGGGCCGATGGAATGACGCCGATGCGTTTCGGGAAGACGATGTGTCCGGCCTGGTAGGGGAAGTAGGGCATCGTGTAGCCGTTCTTCATCCAGACGCTGGCGCCCTGGAGCTTAAGGACATCGTCGAATGATGTGGGGAACTTCATGCGCACAATGGCGACATCGTCGGGAGTCAGGTTTTGGTCGGGCGCGGTTTGCGGGAGGACGCCGAGGTTGCGGCGGTGCTCGAAGACGGAAAGCAGGTAGATGCCGCCGACGGCGAGGGTAACGAGCGTGATGAGGGCGGCTTTTTGCCAGGTCTTCACGGAGCCTCCAGTTTCTACGAACGGGCCTTTGCGAACTCGGAGCGGTGACGGCTGTAGAAGAAATAGATGAAGAGGCCGATTACCAGCCAGATAAGGAAGCGGTACCAGGTGATGATGGGGAGTCCGGCCATGAGCAGGAAGCAGAAGATGACGCTGAGAGCGGGGATGACGGGACCGCCGGGAACGACGAATCCGCGACGGCGGTGGGGGTCGCGAAAGCGGAGGACGATGACGCCGACGGAGACGAGGACAAAAGCAAAGAGAGTGCCGATGTTGGAAAGGTCGGCGAGCGTGCCGATATCGAAGAGTCCAGACGGAATGGCGACGACGAAGCCCGCGACCCAGGTGGAAAAAGCGGGGGTGCGAAAGAACGGATGGACGTTGGAGAAGACTTTGGGCAGCAGGCCGTCGCGGGACATGGAGAACCAAACGCGCGACTGGCCGATCTGGTAGACAAGGATGGAGGAGATCATGCCCATCAGTGCGCCCAGCAGAACGACGAGGCGGACCCAGTAAAGCGGGTGGCCGCCGGGCAGGAGCGAGAGTTTCTT
>JASHSG010000172.1 GCA_030040935.1 Acidobacteriaceae bacterium
TTGGCAATGGTGACGTTGCGCGTGGCGCGCGGGTAGCCGAGCGCGAAGCTGGACTTGGGACAGATACCGTCGTCCCAGGGCGAGTTGACGGTGCAGTTGGAGACGCGGACGTTCTGGCAGCAATCGATGTCCATGCCATCGCGATCGGTGTCGATGCGGAGGTTGTCGATGGTGAGGTTGTCGACGCCAGTGAGCAGAAGCGCGAAGTGGCCGCCCTTGAGGATGGAGAAGTCGCGCAAGAGGACGTTGCGGCAGTTTTTGAGGGCGATGGCCTTGTTGCCGACGCCGGGTTGCTCAGCCTGGTACATGGGGAAGTCGCCGCGGGGATTGAAATGGCGCTCGGGCGGCGGGGACGACGGCTGTCCATCGGCAGCAGGGCGGCCAACGGGCTCGGTGAAGAAGCCGCGCACCGTGGTGGATGAGGCGAGACCGGGGCCGGCGCCGAAGCTGAGGCCTTTTCCGAAGATGAGGCCGGGGCCAGTGATGGAAAAGTCGTGAAGGTCTTCGCCCCAGATGAGGGAGTTGTGCCAGTGGTTGTGGCCGTAATCCTGATAGGCGTCCCATGCGGTGTTCGGCTCGGCCGCATCGTAGGCGCCGCCGTTGTAGCCGGTGGTTTCGCCGGGTTTTGGCGAGTCGGCGGCCAGGATGGTTGCGCCCTGATCGAGATGGAGATGCACATTGCTCTTCAGGTGGATTGAAAAGGTGAGATAAGCGCCCGGCGGAAAGAGAACCACGCCGCCGCCTGCGGATGCGGCAGCATCAATCGCGCGATTGATGGCATCGGTGTCGAGGGTTTTGCCGTCGCCGGCGGCGCCATGCTGGCGGACGCTGAAGATGGCTTCGGCAGGGGAAGTGGGATCGGGGTTTGGCGGGCCGGGCTGGGCGGCGAGAGTGACGGCGGGAATGGCGGCGCCGGCTACGCCGAGCGAGCCGACACGGAGGAGCTCGCGGCGCTGGGAATTGAAGGAGGTCATGCGGTCCTTTTCAGATGCGAAATTATTTTACGGCAGTGGTCAATGGCCAGTGGCCAGCGGTCAGCGGGCAATGAGAGAGGCGAACAGCGGGACGTAGGCGAGGAGGGTGACAACGACGCCGGCGAGGGCGGCGAGCGCGAGGGAATGAAAGAAGACAAAGCGGAGAATCGAGCCTTCCTGGCCATAGATATCGGTGGAAGTACTGGCGACGACGATGCTGGCCGCATCGATCATCTTGCCCATGACGCCGCCGGCCGAGTTTGCCGATGCCATGAGCACAGGAGAAACGCCGATCTGCCGCGCTGTGATGACCTGCAGACTGCCGAAGAGGACATTGGAGGAGGTATCGGAGCCGGTCGAGGCTGTGCCGAGCCAACCAATGAGCGTTCCGAAGAAGGGATAGAGCGCGCCGGTGCGCGCAAAGGCGAGGCCGAGCGTGGCATCGAGGCCGCAGTAGCGGGTGATGTATCCGATGGCCATCATGGCGGCGATGGTGACGATGGTGTAGCGGATATTGAAGATGGTCTCGAGGAAGGCGGCGGAGAGCGAACGGGGCCCGAGTCCCATAAGAAGGCCAGCGATGATCGCTGCAAGCAGGATGGCCGTGCCGGTTGCTGTGAGCCAGTTGAAATTGAAGATTGCAGCCTCTTTGGTGGCGGCGGCAACGACCGGCGGAACTCGCTGGATGGCGTTGTTGAGGCCGATGACGGGGAATTTGACGGTAGAGTGCGCGTCCATCCAGGCGGAGATGCGTGGAAGTCCCCAGAGAAATACGACGACGCTTAAAACCAGCCAGGGGAGCCAGGCGTTGAAGATCGCCGAGCTGCTGTGGCCGTGATGCCGGCGCGCCTGGTCGGTGACGTCATGGAGGTCGACGTCGAGAATGCGGCGCGGTTGCCAGAAGCGGAGAAATACGATGAGCACGACGATGGTGGAAGCAGCGGCGACAATGGCCACGAGCCATGGTCCGCTGCCGGTGGCCATCAGATATTGCGCAATGGCGAAGGTGACACCGGAGACGAGGATTGCCGGCCAGACTTCAAGCATAGCGCTGAAGCCGGCGAAGACCCAGATGAGCCAGAAGGGAATGAGGACGTCGAAGGGCAAGAGTATGACGGATGTGGACGAGGAGAGGGCAAGCTGATCGAGCCCGGTGACGCCGTGGAGCGCGATGAGCGGGATGCCCATGGCTCCGAATGCGACGGGCGCAGTGTTGGCGAGCAGCGAAAGGCCGGCAGCCTTGAGGGGACGGAATCCCAGGCTGATGAGGATGGCAGAGCAGACGGCGACCGGCGTGCCGAAGCCGGAAGTGCCCTCGAAAAAAGCGCCGAGCGCGAAGGCGATGAGCAGAAGCTGCAGGCGGCTGTCGGAAGTAATGCCCGTGAGGCTTTGCTGAAGCGTGAGGAAGCGGCCGGTTTTTACGGTGAGGTGGTAAAGGAAGATAACGGGAAGAATGATCCAGCAGACAGGAAAGACGCCGTAGCCGGCGCCGTAGGCCGCGGCGGTGAAAGCGAGTCGCGAGGGCATGTGGAAAACGACAATCGCGGCAATGAGGGCGGTGAGAAGCCCGGCGACCGCGGCCAGGTGGGCCTTGAGGCGCAGGATGGCCATCGCGCCGAGAAGAACGAAGATGGGCAGCGCGGCGACGATGGTGGAAAGAACGACATTGCCGGTGGGGTTGTAGCCCTGAGTCCAGCGGAGCGATGCGGGATTGGTTTTGAAGAGATAAACGGCGCCGCCGATGAGGGCGAGGAAGGCGAAAGCCTCGAGAGGGAGGGAAAGCGCGCACGAGGATCTGGCCGGCGGGGATTGCGGGGCTGGATTTTGCGGCGATTTCACGACAAAGCAGACGATAGCACAGCCGCAGGCGCATCCAGTTTTGCGGCCGCAACCTCGCGGCGGACGGTGAGGACGGTGATGTCGTCCTGCTGGCCGAAGGATTTGGCGGCTTCAGCGAGATTGACGGCGGACTCCTGGCTGAGCATGCGGACGCGGTCGAATCCGAAGAGCTCGCCGTTGGGGTGGCGGGCCTCGACGACCCCGTCGGAGAGCAGCAGGACGCGGTCGCCGGGATGGAGGAAGAAGCGGGATTCTTCATAGGTAATCTCGAGCAGGACGCCGAGGGGCAGGTTGCCGGGCAGGGCGATTTCCTGGCTGTTGAGATAGGGCGGGAGATGACCAGCGTTGGCGATAACCATCTCGCCATTGGCGCCGAACCAGAGGGCCTGGCAGGTGGTGAAAGTGCCGGTGCCGGACAGAACGCGGTTGAGGGCGTCGAGAATCCGGGAGGGTCCGCGATCCTGCATTCTGCGCAATGCGCCCATGATGAGGGAGACGTTCATGGCGGCTTTGAGACCGTGGCCGGCTACGTCGCCGATGACCACGAGGAGGCCGTCGCGGCCAACCGTCTGCACGTGGAAGAAATCGCCGCCGACTTCGCTGGCGGGGCTGTAGACGGAATCGACTTCGAAGCCGGGAGTGGCGAGCTTTTCCTGGGGAATGAGCAGCTCCTGGACGCCGCGGGCAGCGGCCAGCTCGTTGGTGGCGTGCTCCTGATCGCGCTGCACGCGCAGGTAGCGGAAAAAGACGATGAGCACGATGACGAGGATGCCAGCGAAGTCGCCGACGGTGAGGATGTGAATGGGTTTGGGCCCGGCCTGAATGTTGAGCGGAGATGTGTAGGGAGATCCGACTCCGCCGTTCATGATGTTGCCGACGACGGTATCGATAATGCCGACCACACTGAATCCGAGCGGAATGAGAAAGAGAGCGGCCTCAAAGTTGCGGCGCACTGCTGCAGAGATCAGGGTGCCGAAGACGAAGACGGACCACCCGACGATCCATAAGAAGGCGAGGAAAAAGACAACGGCGAGAAAGTAGACGGCTCCACGGTGAAAGAGCAAAAGCAGTACGGGGCTAACGCAGGCCAAAACCGGCGCGGAATAGCGCAAGGTGCGGATATACCAGCGGCGCCTGAGGGAAAGAAAGGCAACGAGGAACTCGAAGAAGAGATAAGCCGAGACGAGCAGAAGCTGGAGCACCAGCGTGAAGGAGAGAAAGGCGGTGAGTTCGGCGGAGGCGCCGGCCTGTTCGATAAAGCCGATGGGCGTGGCGGCAAGCTCGTGCAAAGCCAGCCAAAGATACTCAGGATGGCCTTTTTGAGAAAAGTAGAGTGCGAAGAGAAAGACGGCCAGCACGGCCAGGAGGATGGAGTAGATGAGATTAGGCAGGCGCTCGAAGAGGCTGCGATCGGACCAGAGGTTGAGCTCGCGCTCGAGATCGGCGGGGTTGCCGAGGGAGAGATCGTGGTTGGCGAAGAAGCCGGTGTAAGCATCCTTGCCGAAGGCGGTATAGATGACGCGCACGACGAGAGTGACGGAGGTTTCAGTGGGGTCGAGATTGAGGTTATAGATGCGGGAGATGGGTTGATATTCGTCGGGCGCATCGCCATGCTGCCCCTCGGGCTGGACTTGCTTTCCGTTGACGAAAACCTCGGGACTGAGCCCGCTCGAGGTAAGCTCCATCGCGTTTGAGTGTGAGACGGGAAGCTCGATGAGGAGGGCGAGCGGGCCGTGCTGAGGAGCGAGCTGAATGTGCAGGCGGAACCACGCGTAGCGGCGCGCAGAGACCGCGGGGGCAGCGACGGGAGTAGCGTCGGTGGTTGGTTTCTGGGCGGTCGAAGGCGCACTTGCATCCTCGTCGGGGACTTCGCCAATCGATGGCAGGGCATCGCGAAGGGCCCAGGCGGAGTCGTTGAAGGTGGGCAAGGAGGCAGAGAGGTCGGAGGTGATGCCGACGCGCCAGTTCTTGTCGAGATCGACGGGAGAGCCGATGCCAGTGGCGTCAAAGATGGCCGTGGCCACGGTCGGGGCGGGGCGCCTGGCATGACTGCGGGGTTTGGCCGAAGGCGCAGAAGGGGTTGGATTTGGGGACGGAGGTGCGGTCTGGGCGGCAACGGACGCTGCTCCGCAGACGGCAATCCAGACTGCCAAGATGGTGTCGATACACCCTGGAAACTTCGGCCGCAAAGCGCCTCCCCGACTGTTTTCTTCACTCTACTGGAAAGGCGGGGGCGTAGGGAACAAGGGAACGATGGAGGGAGTGAACAAGGTAACGAGGGAACAAGGCAACGAGGCCCGGAGAGCAGGGGCGGGGAAAAAGCTGCTTTGCCTTTGTTGTCGAATTGGCAGATACTGGCGTCTAACGAGGTGGAGCGAAGCGGCACGGTGTGGGGATGGGCGCACTGAGCTGGAGGTGAGGCTGTGGAGGCAATGGATCGGGTGGCGATGAGAACGGCGGCCCTGGCCGGATTAGCGCTGGCCATGGCGGTTGGAGTCTGGGCGCAGTCGACGGCGCCGGCGGCCGGCAGTTCCCCAGGCAACACGGGAGCGGCGCCGGCAGGCACACCGACGCAGACGAATCCGAACGCGAGCCCGGCGAGCCCCACGACTCCGACGGCGCAGCCGGCACCCGGCACGACGCCTGTGGGCGGAGATGCGCCGGCGCCCGCCAAGCAACCGGATTCAGGAGCGGCATCGAATACGAACGAAACGACGCCGACGGCGAGCAGCACTCAGCTGGCTCCCTGCGAGACGACGAAGAAGGACGAGAAAAAGGACAAGAAGAAGGACAACGACAAGAATGAAGGCTCGCTCGACGACGCGGAGCCGGGCACGGCTCCGGCAGGGGGCGATTGTTCGGGGCCGCAGTCAGTGGACGTGAACAAGGTGGTGGATCCGGGCAGCCAGATGATCAAGATAAAGCCGGGCAGCGAAGAGGATGTGAGCGCGGTGGGCAACCGCGAGATCGGCAAGCGCGGGCTGGGCAACTGGTATTCGACGGACAGCGAAATCAAGATGGGCAAGCAGTTCGCCGACGAGATTGAGAAGAGCACGAAGTTCATTACCGATCCGGTGGTGGATGAGTACATCAATCGCATCGGTCAAAACATCGTAAAGAACTCCGACTGCAAGGTGCCGTTCACGATCAAAGTGATCGATTCGGACGAGATCAATGCCATGGCGCTGCCGGGCGGATTCTTCTATGTGAACTCGGGGCTGATCCTGGCGGCGGACGAGGAGGCAGAACTGGCCGGCGTGATGGCGCACGAGACGGCGCACGTGTGCGCACACCATGCGGCGCGCGAGATGACGCGCTTTAACTATGCGCAGATCGGCATGGTTCCGCTGATGATCCTGCTGCCGTACGATTGGACCGGGTACGGGATTTACGAGGCGGCGCAACTGGCGATTCCGATCACGTTCCTGCAGTTCTCGCGCGACTTCGAAGCGCAAGCGGACTATCTGGGCGTGCAGTACATGTACCGGTCAGGCTACGATCCGCAGGCATTCATCACTTTCTTTGAGAAGGTGCAGGCGCTGGAGAAGCGCAAGCCAGGGCTGGTGGCGAAGGCGTTCAGCGATCATCCGCAGACGCCGGACCGGATTCTGCACACGCAGGAGGAGATCGCGCGCATTCTTCCCGCCAAGGACGACTATCTGGTGACCACGTCGGAGTTCGAGGACGTGAAGGCGCGGCTGGCGCGCATCGAAGACAAGCGGCGGCTGATCGACACCAAGGGCGGGGCGAAGCCGTCACTGCGCAGGGCGAGCACGACCACGGATGGCTCAAGCGGCTCGGGCAATTCAACCGCGCAGACGGGCGACAGTTCGGGAGACTCGACCGACGGACCGCCGACACTGCATCGGCACGACGACCAGAACTAACGGATCAGAGACAAGGAATCACAGATGAGAAAAACGAATGGCTTCCCGGGGAGGGAAGCCGTTCTTTTTGTGCGGGGAAGCGGGCTGCGGCCTGGCTATACCTGGGTCGTCGGATTGCCGCGAAAAAGATTGCAGCGATCGCAGCGGCCTTTTTGCTCATCCTGCTGCTGACGAGAATCGCCAACCAGACTCCGGCCGAGCCGGCTTCCGGATACACCATCCGGATCTGCGCGCGGCATGTCGTGGGGTGCACTCCTGGCGACATCAATCTGGTGGACATTCACCAGGCGGAAACACATCTTGAAAAGGATGACAGCCGGCCGAATTGCGCCGCGTTTCAGAAGAGCGACGTGCCGGACTTTCATTTGTCCCGCGGAGCGAAGACGAAGTTTCCCGGCGATAAGAAGACGGCGTGATGGCGGAAGGAAATTTGAAACGACCGGGACCAAAGGACCGGGGGAGACGGGAACGCGGAGCGGGAAGCAGGGGCCGAAGGTGAGAGAACAGAAAGACAGGGAATACGGAGCGGCAATCGGCGCAGACAAGCTGAGAGCAGAGAAGGGAAAACCGAGGCAAACGCAGGATCATCTGCTTCAAGGGCGCTATCTGTTGGGGGCGAGGGGCAGGGCAAGCACAAAGGGATGGGGTTTTCCACAGGCGCGGAGATGTGACTGGCCGAGGTAAAAACCCATGGAATTCCTGTAACTTACGGAAATTCCTTGAATGAGCCGATCAAGTCGGGTTAAATACAGGAGTACCGGGCCATTTTGCGGTAAGAACACCACTCTCGCTCCTGCACTGATTGGAAGGCAATTATGCGCAACGCCCAACTTCGCTCCAACCTGCTGGTCTCTGAAATTCGCGAGGTCATGGACATTCGCCAGGCCTCGAATTACCTTGGCATCTCTGCTGACACACTCTACAAGTACGCTTCGGATGGATTTGTTCCGGCGTTCAAGCTGGGCAACCGGTGGCGCTTCAAGCGGTCGCGGCTCGACGAGTGGATGGACCGGAAAAGCGACCTCAACGCGGGCGGCGAAGTAGACGCGACGAAGAAGAAGCCGGTGGCGCGGGAAGCGGCAAACGGCCTGTAACGCTCGGCGTTGGCTGGTCAATCCATTTACCCGCGGCGCACCGGGTTTGGAAGCGCGCCAGGTTCTGAAGAAAAACAGCGCCGATTTCCACCGGAACGACGGGCTGGCTTCCGCCGTGAGCAGCGGCCCGCGCATTTTTGGCGATATGAGAGGGCGGTTTTCTTCGTCCTTTAAAACGGCCGAACGCGGCGAAGTTTGCGATTGGTTGTAACGGGCAGACGATTTGATTCATCCAATATACGGTGGTGAATTTTCATCACCCTCGAAGCCAGTTTCGGGCGAGACTAAGGAATAGCGGAGCGATTGAATTGGCAATCTCCCGAAAGAACCTGGTCATTGATGCGGCGCCGCGTCCGGGCATGATTTTCGCTCACGCTTCTCTCAAGAAGCGTCTCGACAACACGTTTTTGATCGGGTTTCCGCTGGCTGGTTCGGTAGCCGGCATTTTCTGGTTTCGATCGCACCCCATTCACTGGGTAGAGATCGTCACCTTTGCCATTGGGTATTTCATTGTGGGCATGGGCACCGGGGTTGGCTTCCACCGTTATTTTTCGCACAAGAGCTTTGAGACCGACAGCTGGGTTGCGTATCTTCTGGGCGCATTCGGCTCGATGTCTTTTCAAAGCTCGCTGCTGACCTGGGTCACCGACCATCGCCGCCACCACTCGCATACCGACAACTGCGGCGACAACCACAGCCCTTTCGTTGATGGCCACTGCGATCATGAGAATTCGCTCAGGGGATTGTTCCACGCGCACATTGGGTGGATGTTCGATGACGTGAGCACCGACACCAACATCTATGGGCGCGACCTGGTGCGGGATCCCGTCATCCAGTTTTATGCGCGCACTCACTACTTCTGGCCGGTTGTTTCCGTGGCAGTTCCGTGGGCTATCGGATACGCATTCGGCGGAATGACCGATGCGTGGGGATGCTTTTTCGCGGCGTGCATGCGGACGGTGCTGTTTCAGAATTCCGTATGGGCGGTCAATTCTCTCGGACATACGTTTGGCTATGAGAACTACAACATGGCGAACAACAGCAAGAACAACCGGATTCTTGCGATACTCACCTTCGGCGACGGGTATCACAACAATCATCATCGGTATCCGCGCTCGGCTTTCCACGGAATGTTCAGGCACGAGACAGACCTGAATGGGCTCATCATCCTGGGACTCAGGAAGGTTGGCCTGGCACGCAACATTCTGTTCGCCGACGGTTACCTCGGGGATAAGCGTCCGGTTCTTTCCGCGGAAGACCGCGACGAAGGGACGGTGGGCGCGAAATACCGTGCGGCAACGGGCGCGACAGTAAGCAGCTGGAAACTGAGGCCCAAGGGCCAAGCCCAGCCGTGATAAAACAGAGCGCGTGGACCACTTCCGCCGCATGGGCGCGTTGCGCCGCAAACTCACTCGCGCCGGGCTCCCCGGACTCCTGGTAACAAATCTTCCTGACGTTCGCTATCTTTGCGGGTTCACGGGATCGAGCGCCGCGCTGGGGGTGACGCGCCGGAGCGCGCGACTGTTCACCGACGGTCGTTACATGGCGCAGGCCGCCGAAGAGGTAATGGCGGCAAGGGTGCAGATTGTGTCGGGGCCGCCGGCAGTGGCTGCTTCGCAGTGGCTGGCGGCGCAGCCGGGCGTGTCGATGGCAGGATTCGACGCGGCGAAGACGACGGTTGCGGAACTGGCGCGTTGGAGGAGCGAGCTGCCGACCCGGCTGCGCAGAGGATTTTTTCAGATTTTGCCGGCCTCGCTGGTTGAGCAACTGCGCACGGTGAAGGATGGAGACGAGCTGGCGGTGATGGCTGAAGCGGCGCTGATGGGGTGCAACCTGTTTGAGCACATTCTCGACGTGCTGCGGCCGGGAATCGCCGAGGTGGAAGTGGCGGCGGAGCTGGAGCACCGGGCGCGGAAGATGGGTGCGGAAGGAATGTCGTTCGAGACGATTGTTGCGGCGGGCCTGCGGTCGGCGATGCCACATGGCAGAGCGACGAGCGCGCCGCTGCCGCGACGCGGGTTCGTGACGATGGACTTCGGTATAATCCACAAGGGTTACTGTTCCGATATGACGCGAACGGTTTTCCTGGGCCAGCCAAAGCCGGCGGAGCGGAAGGCCTACGAAGCGGTGCTGGAAGCGCAGGA
>JASHSG010000173.1 GCA_030040935.1 Acidobacteriaceae bacterium
GCACAGCTTGGAGTTTTAGGGTGGGAACCGCAAACCAACAGCCGGCGATCCGGCCGCCGCTCAGTATTACTCACTGCCCATAAGTTGACCTGGTGGTAGCTATCCTGCTTCGTCAAGTGTCCGACATGGCGACTTCCCGTCAACGTGGATCGCGGAATCCTGGCCCGTTTTTCAATACCGATCCTGATTTTCGGGCGTAAATAGAGCTCAGTGAGCGCGTTGGTCTGAAATCGTGGGTTGAGACGCCGGACGCCTTCGCCGCGGCCTCACTCCCAGTTCTTCAGCTTTGGCCACAGCGCCTGGAGATTTTCATGGAGGCCTCTGCAGATGAAAACCGGCCCACGCTCATACGGCTCCAAATATGGATTTTCATCCTGTGTAAACTCCACTACCGAGTCGAAGTTGGTTTCGAGCGTCTTGCGGCTTTCGCCAAACACGATCATCACGCTACCCGTATACGTGCGCGGTCCCCAGAAGAAGTAGTTCTGGTGACCGCTGATGGCCTCCGGCACATCCGGCCGGTACACGTTCACCGCGCTCGCGTCGCCATAGTTCCCCGTGTAGATCACGGCCTGCGCGCGCTCCGCCTGCGGCAGCGAGTACCAGGCAGCGGCCAGCAAGTCCGCCTTCTGCCGCCAATCCAGCATGTCGACGAAGAACTGGGGCAGCGGCGCGGTGGTTTCAGTTTCCGCTTTCGGGGGTTGCACATGGAGCCGCTGCTGATAGGCAAGAGCTTTTGCCGGAGGCAATACCGGGAGAATGATTGGCAACAGAATCGCGATAAAAAGCACGTTCATCGCCACGTAAACGGGCATGAGCCCGCAACGCAACCAGGCCTTGCGAAAGAGAAGGTCCCAGGCGGCCGCCCCCGCGGCAAAATAGAGCGGATAAATGGCCGCAAGGTAATAGTCCTTGGCGTGCAGAAACATCATCAGGGGCAGATACAGCAGATACGTCACGCCCAGGAAGCGAAACGCCTGCGCCGCCCGGCTGAAGAACAGCCACACAATGCCTCCCACCCACAACGGCGCCATCAGAGGACCGAAGTCGACCATCTGGTTCAGCGCAAATGCAACGGGGCCCAGACGAACGTTCTTGCCGTTAACCTGATCGTTGTGCAGCAGCTCGAGCGTCGCCCATTGGTGGTGCGTCTCCCACAGCAAATTGGGCAGAATCAGCAGAACGATTAGCGCAAAGCCGATGTGGAACCATTGCGAAGCGAGTAACTTTCTCTGGCTGGTTATCAGCAGCGCCGCCAGCAGACAGGTGAGGAAGAAAACCTCGTTCCACTTGTTTTCGAGGCCTAGGCCCGCCGCCACGCCCAGCAGCACCCACCACAACGCCACTGTACGGCCACCGCGAATGCCGCGATCGGCCAGCCGCGCCAGCTCCATCGTCGCCAGCGCCACCGTCATCCAGAAGACCGGCTCAAAAGTGCCCGTCGAAAAGGCCGAAGCGGTGCCCATCGCCATGGGCGCCAGCACAATCCCGGTCATTGCCAGCGCTTGCGCCCAGAGCGAAGCGCCCATTCTCCATGCCAGCAGTCCCGTCATCGCGACTTCCGCTGCGCCCGCCAGCGAGGCAAAGGTCCGGAACAGGGCCAGCGAATGCAAGCCGAACAGCAACTCCGAAATGCGCGCCACCAAAGGAATGATGGGCGGCTGATCCACATACCCCCAGGCCAGATGCCGGCCGCACACGATGAAATACAGCTCGTCACGAAAAATGCCGTACCCCGCATGTTGGAACGCTATCTGGCCGAGCGTTGACAGAACATACTTCAGCAGGCCAAACCCTACCGCCAGCCACACCGCGCCCTTCACTGATACCGCGGTAAATTCCGGCGGCTCAGCAATTCTCGCCTCAGTCGTCACCCCGGTCGTGCCTCCATCGCCGCGTACAAAATTTTTCCGCATCGATTCTACGCATAGCCGATCCCCGGTGCTCCGCGATCATGTATCCCTGAACCCGAAAGAGCGAATTGGACGTTGATTGGTGCACGCCAATGCGCTCATCGAGCCAGATTAATACCGGAAGGTCGCCCAGGATCCATCGGTTGTGTGCCGTCAAGTTGCCGTAAAACGGCCTACCCACCAAACTAACTTCCCGCGACCCGCAAGTCTCTACAAATGAGTTGCTTGCGTTGGCCTCGTAAGAATAGGTCCCTGAGAAACGGGCATCTGTTGAAGCACTGCACGGACCGCCAGCAATCGGAGCGTTTCCGAACTCTGCGCATCGAGATTCCTGCACCCAGCTCTGGAACCGGACAACTCCGCTGTCAACCCCCTCCGCCCAGAATAATTTCGTCTGCCTCCTCTAACTCCTTTATTCCCTGGCCCCTAATCCCTGGTCCCTGTTTTCGCCAGGTTTGCCGATTATTTCCCCGGTTTCGTCATACTGATCGTATGTATGGCAAAACAGCACCTGCGAGCGGCCGAATTGAAAGCACGCATCGCCGCGAACGAGCTCCGTGCTCCAAAGAGAGCATAAACCCTTTAGGATGTTATTCTTGCCTTTAACTATCTGATTTTAGAAGTCTTGCCCCGGCTGTAGTCTGCAAACCCTTTCGCATGAAATTCTTGCGCAAAAAGGCAAGAGGGGGAGGGGGGTGGGGGGTGGGAGTACTAAAAGATCAACAACTCGCTGGCCGACTAGCTCCACTAACCCCGCCAGCTCCGCTGAATCCGTGACCCGCTAGCTCGCCGCTTTCTTCACCAGGTACTCATCGAGCAGCACGCTCACCAGCACGGCCGTCGGGATGGCCACCATGGCTCCGGCAATGCCGCCCAGCGCCGAGCCCAGCAGCAGCCCCACAAAGATCGCCAGCGCCGGCAGATCCACGCGGCTGCGCATAATGCGCGGAACCAGCCATGAATTTTCAATTTGCAAATAAAGGAGAAAGAAAATCAGCACGCCCAGTACGCGGCCCCAGCTGTCGATCGCCGCCACCAGCACAGCCAGCACCAGCGAAACCGCCACGCCCAGAACCGGAATCACGTTCAACAGGCCCGTCACCACGCCCAGCACGTAAGCGTAGCGCACGCCCAGAGCAAGGTAGACGACGGTGCTCACCGTGCCCAGGATCAGCATCAGGCTCAGCTGGCCCAGCAGCCACTTCTCCATGCGCGCTGCCGCGCGGCGCAGCGTGTGGTCCAGCCGCTGCCGCGGCGCCGCCGATAGAAACGAAAGAAACCAGCGATACGCGCTGTCGCCCTCGAGAATGAAGTAGAGCGTGAGCACGAAGCCCGCCAGCACCTCGACCAGCGCTCCCGCCCACGTTTTAAACGAAACCAGAAGATACGCCGCACCGCCGCTCAGTCCCCGCTGAATCCAGCTGATGACGTCGCCCGCATCGAGACGATCGGCGTATGGAATGGCCTTGATCTCGTTCAGGATTCCCGGCAGGCGGTTCGGCAATTCGCCCGCCAGCGACTGCAGATCGTTGATCACCGGGGGCAACGCAAAAAACCCGAAAGCCGCGAACGCGCCCGCCACGCCCAGCAGCAGAATCAGAATGGCCGTCGAACCGTGGAACGGCTTCCACCGCCCGATGCGAATCCGCGACGTGGCGCGCACGATGGGTGAGAGCACCACCGCAAAAAGCGCGGATACATAAATCAGCACCAGCACGCCGCGGATCAGCCACAGCACGTAGAAAGCCCACGCCGCGATGAAGAAGAACACGATGCTTCCGCGAACGCTCTGCTTCGCCTGCGCGGCTTCATTCATGCTTTCTGATCCTTACCCAATCGCCTGAACCCCGGTGCTCACGGCCCGATAATCGCGGTCAGCCGTCTGCTGCCTGCTGTGTACGGATTGCCGTTTCCCGATCGCTGCCAGCTGACCACTGACCACTCGTTCGTTGCTCACTGCCCGCTGATGATTCCGCCCACGATCCCGCCCAGCACGCCCGCTGCCGGTGTCTGGGCCATCTCCGGATGCGGAAGGTATTCGTAGATCTGCATCGCCAGCCGCGAAATCGGCAGCGTCTGCAGCCATATCGTTCCCGGACCGACCATCCGCGCCAGGAAGATTCCGTCGCCGCCGAAGAACATGTTCTTGATGCCCGGAACCGTCGTGATCTGGAACCCCACCGACGATTGGAACGCGCCCACGTGCCCGGGATGGACGAACAGGATCTCGCCCGGCGCCAGATCCTTCTGGATCAGCTCACCCGACAGCTCGATCCAGGCCGTGCCTGCGCCGCCGATCTTCTGCAGCAGAAATCCGCTGCCCCCGAAGATGCCCGCCCCGAGCGACTGCTGGAATCCCACGCTGATCGTTACCTGCGGAGTCGCGCACAGGAATCCGTGCCGGTGCACCATGTACTCCGGCCCCTGCCCCAGCTGCACCGGCACAATGTGGCCGGGCACCCTGGTCGCAAAGGAGACCGAGCCCTGGTACTGCACCGCCCGGTACTCGGTCATGAAGATGCTGCCGCCGCCGGCTACGCGCTTGATGACACCGAAAAATCCGCCGCCTCCGCCCGCCTGCGTATGCGTCGTCATCTGGACTGACGCGGTCATCCACGAAAGCTCGCCGCTCTCTGAAAATACGCTCTCGTTGGGCTCGAGCAGCACTTCGAGCACCGGCATGGTGGTGCCCAGAATTCGGGTTTGCATGAGGAGTCCTCCTGGTAGTGATCAGTGTAATGGCAGCGAGCCGCAGCCTATGAAAATGTTTGCCCATTTGATCCAAGCAGTCTGGGACCTTGATTCCAGTGCCGGATTTGTACGGGCATAAGGCTATTGTGCCTCTCGATGCGCGATGATGTAGTCCTTGATTCGGTCATAGACATCGGTCGGAAGGACACCATGATCGACCAGGTCCTGCTTGGTTCGATACGGCCTGAAGCGCACGATGCGTCCGGCCCAACTCTGCGTCATCCCGGGAACCTTGAGTAATTCATCTACTGTAGCGTGGTTGATGTCGATGCGCGCCTCGGTCGGCGGAACGGGCTTTGCCTTCGATGATAGTTGTGTAGCCGGGGCCCGCGCAGGACTGGCTGCTCCGTCCCCTCTTACGGCAATGCAGGCCGTCGCTAATGCGATGACCGCCAATAACATTCCTGTTCGCATAGACTCCCTGTCCGATCAGGCCGTGCCTGCGGTGCATTTCTCCAAATGCGCAAGCACGTGCGGCCACGCATCTTCGTGGCGCTTCTTCGACTCCTCATCGGGAAAGCCGGCGTGGGTCAGACGCAGCAACGTGCCGCCGTCTTTGGCAATCAACTCCACCGTCACCTGAGTTTCCACACCTTTCGTTGCGGCGGTCAGCCAGGTGATTTCAACCAGCTGAGGGTGAAAAAGGCGGAGAAAGCGCCCGTAATGCGGATGGCGCTGGCCCTCGAATTCGGTTTCGAAGAAGAAGGCAGCGCCGATTTCCGGCCGCATCGAGACCGACCCCGGCGCCGCAAACCAGCGGTCGAACTGCTCTGTCCAGGCAACGAAGAGCGCACCCGGCGACGCGTTCATTACGCGATCGACGGTGAATGACAGGGGCCGCTTCGAAAGATCCGGCGTGCGCAAGGGCAAGGACTCTCCGTTCCGGGACTCACGCATGAGGGCCAACAAACCATTTGACACCATAAGGGCCTTACCCGTACCTTGAAAATAGATGCAGAGCCTCCGCCATCACGGGCACCACCATCATCATGGATCAACCATGCCGGCGGACTGCCATGGCCTAGGTTAACCAGGCCAGAGAGATTGAAGGAAACACCAAGCCCGCCGGCGAATGACGCTGGTGGGTTTTTTCTTGTTCGGGCAGAAGAAATCAAACGAAGGAATGAAACTGTGGAACAGATTGATTTTGACAAGATGGATGGCCTCGTGCCCGGCATCGTGCAGGATGCGCACACGGGCGAGGTGCTGATGCTGGGCTTTTTGAATCCGGCCAGCTACGCCAAAACGCAAGAGTCCGGCTTTGTGACTTTCTGGAGCCGCACCCGCCAAAAGCTCTGGATGAAGGGCGAAACCAGCGGCAACCGCCTGCGCGTTGTTTCGGCATCTACCGACTGCGACAATGACACACTGCTGTTTCGCGTGGAAGTGGAGGGCGACGGCCTGGTTTGCCACGAGGGAACGGTGAGCTGCTTTACCCGGCCGGTTGCAATTGGTGCGGAGGTGAACCGTGGCTAGCAAACTTCGGCTGGGAATTCCCAAGGGCAGCTTGCAGGATGCGACCATCGCACTCTTCAAGCGCGCAGGCTGGAGCATCTATGCGGATGGCCGCTCGTATTTCCCTTCGATCGACGACCCCGACATCGAATGCATGTTGATTCGCGCGCAGGAGATGGCGCGCTACGTCGATCACGGGGTCCTCGATGCCGGGCTGACGGGTATCGACTGGGTTGTCGAAAGCGGGCTCGACGTGCCGAGCGTGACCACACTCACCTATGCCAAGCAGAGCCACCGCAAGGTGCGCTGGGTGCTGGCCGTGCCTGAAGGGAGCGGTTACGAGAAGGCCGAGGACCTTGAAGGCAAGATCATTGCGACTGAACTCGTCGAGACCAGCAAGCGCTATTTCGCGTCGAAGGGCGTGAGCGTGAAGGTTGAATTCAGCTGGGGCGCCACCGAGGTGAAGCCGCCGATGCTCGCCGACGCCATTGTTGAAGTGACAGAAACGGGCAGCTCGCTCAAAGCCAATCATCTTAAGATTATTGACACCGTGATGGAGAGCGAGACGCGTTTAATCGCGAGCAAGGCTGCGCTAGCCGACCCGTGGAAGCGGCAGAAGATCGATCAGATCGCGCTCATGCTGCGCGGGGCCATCGATGCGCAATCGCAGATTGGCCTGATGCTCAATGTGAAGCGCGGCGATCTCGCAGGTGTGCTGGCCGTGTTGCCGGCGCTGAATTCGCCGACTATTTCGCAATTGAGCGATTCGGAGTGGGTTGCCGTAAATACGATCCTCGAAGAGCGTGTGGCCCGCGATGTGATCCCGCGGCTGAAGGCCGCACGGGCCGCGGGAATTGTCGAATACCCACTCAACAAAGTGGTGCTTTGATGAAAGACGAACGATGAAGCTGATCGCGACCACAGGACGTAGCGCGCGGGAGACGGCGCGCACACTGGCTGCCCTCGAACGACGCGGCGAAGCGGCGCTGGATTCTGTGCTGCCCGCGGTCGAACGCATCGTGGCCGATGTCCGCAAGCGCGGTGACCGCGCTCTGTTCGGCTACGCGGCGAAGTTCGACGGGCTTGTCGGGCCGCAAGCGCTGCGCGTGACTCTGGATCAAATGGCGGCGGCGTGGAATGCCCTCGATCCCAAGCTTCGCAATGCACTTACCGTCGCGGCGCAACAGATCCGTCATGTGGCCAAGCGTCAAATGCCAAACTCGTGGAACGAATCGATCGTGGAAGGACTGACTATCGGCCAGCTCGTGCGCCCGCTCGGCTCGGTTGGCTGCTACGTGCCGAGCGGCCGTCACCCGCTGCCGTCAACGCTTCTGATGACGGCGATTCCAGCTCAAGTCGCGGGGGTGAAACGGATCGTCGCTGTCTCGCCTCGTCCCGCGCCGGAGACGCTCGCTGCCGCGCACCTTCTCGGGATCAAGGAATTTTATCGGCTGGGCGGCGCGCATGCTGTTGCCGCGCTCGCGTATGGCACGGCGAGCCTGCCGCGTGTCGACAAGATCGTCGGTCCCGGCAACCTCTACGTCACTGCGGCAAAAAAGCTCATCGCGTTTGACTGTGCAATCGATATGCTGGCGGGGCCCACCGAGATCGTAGTCAGCAGCGAGCGCGGCGACGCGGCGTGCATTGCGAGTGATCTTGTGGCGCAGGCTGAGCACGATCCCGAGGCGCTGGCAATCTTCATCACGACGCGCGAAGCTCTGGCACGAGCCGTCATCTCCGAAACAAAGCTGCGCAGCCGCAACAATCCCGTCGCGCGTCAGGCGCTCAAGCGAAACGGCATCGCGATCGTCGCCGGCACCATCGACGAAGCACGTGAGATCGCGAATCGCCTTGCGCCGGAACACCTGAGCGTGGATGCGGCCAGCGATCTCAGGTGGGTCGAAAATGCAGGCTCGGTCTTTGTCGGCCGCTGGTCTGCGCAGCCCCTGGGCGACTACATCTCGGGGCCAAACCACACGCTGCCCACAGGCGGCATGGCTCGGGTGCGTGGCGGCTTGAGCGTGAACGACTTCGTCAAGCTCATCACGGTGCAAAAGTACTCGGCCGGGGGCGTTGAGATGCTGGGACCGAAAGCCGCGCTGCTGGCCGAAGCAGAAGGGCTGCCTGGCCACGCAGAGGCGATTCGGACGCGGTTCGAAAGGAGGGCCCGTGGCTGAAACTGTGACAACTGTGACTCCGACCCCGCGTGCTCGCGTCCAGGCGATGAAGGAGTACCACCCTCCGTTGGGCAGCCGTGAAGCGTTGCGCCTCGACTTTAACGAGAACACGGTCGAGTGCTCACCGCGGGTAAAAGAAACCCTTGCCGCAATTTCGGCGGGCTCGCTCACTCGCTATCCCGAGCGCGAACCCGTCGAAGCGATCGTGGCCGCCCACCTGGGATTGCTCCCGGGCCAGGTGGTGCTTACTAACGGCGTTGACGAAGCGATTCACATCCTCTTCGAGACGTTTCTCGGAGCGGACGACGAAATCCTGCTGCCCGTGCCCACGTACACCATGTACGAGGTCTACGCCTCGGCGACCGATGCGCGCCTCGTCGCGGTCGAGGCGGTCCATGATTTGCAGTTCCCCTTTGAGGGGTTGATGAAGGCCATCTCGCCGCACACAAAGGTGATTGCGATTGCCAATCCCAACAGCCCCTCAGGATCCGTGGCCACGCGCGCGCAATTGCTTGAACTCGCCGCGCGAGCGCCGCAGGCTGTGCTGCTGGTCGACGAAGCGTACTTCCACTTCTTCGGCGAGACGGTGATGGATCTTGTGGGGAGGGTCTCGAATCTCGTGGTCGCGCGGACCTTCTCGAAAGCCTACGGGCTCGCGGGATTGCGCCTTGGATTGATGGCGGGACCTGTCGAGTTGATGCGCTGGGTTCGGCGCGTGCTCTCGCCCTACAGCGTCAACTCTTTGGCGCTGGCCTGCCTGCCGCCCGCCATTGAAGACACCGCGTATCTCGACTGGTATGTGGGTGAGGTTCTCGCGGCACGCACGGAATTCGAGGCCGCACTCGATGCGGCCGGAGTTCGCCGCTGGCCCAGCCGAGCGAATTTTGTGCTGGTGGAGATCGGGACTCAGCACGCGGAGTTTGTGCGGCTGATGCGCGACGCCGGCGTTTTGGTCCGCGACCGCTCAAGCGATCCGGGGTGTGATGGCCGCGTCCGCATCACCATCGGAACGCGCGCGCAGATGCAACAGGCCGTGACCGCGCTCCATCAAGCACTCGCCGCACTGCGCACGGAGGGCACCAACCGATGACACCGAAAAAGAAGAAAATCGTGGGTGCCACCGCTACCGCGCACTTAACGACCGTGATGCGCACAAACAACAGGAAGCGCACCGCAACCATCGTCCGCGACACCGCTGAAACACGCATCTCCCTCGAACTTGCGATCGAAGGCCAGGGCCGTTACAAAATCTCCACCGGCATCCGCTTCTTCGATCACATGCTTGAGCTCTTCACGCGCCACGGCGCCTTCGATCTCTCGCTCGCTTGCAAAGGCGACCTCGATGTCGATCAGCATCACACCGTTGAAGACGTCGGCATCGCCCTTGGCGAAGCCTTCAATAAAGCTCTCGGCGACAAGCGCGGCATTTTGCGCGCCGGTTACTTCGTCGTGCCCATGGACGAGACGCTCGCCATCGCCGCCGTCGATCTCAGCGGTCGCACCGCCTTTGCGGTCGATGCAAAAGTGCGTACGCGTTTAGTCGGCGATCTGCAAACCGAGCTGGTGACAGATTTCTTCGAGGGTTTTGCGCGTGGCGCGCGGGCCAATGTGCATGCGAAGACGATGTATGGCCGCTCGAACCATCACAAGATTGAGGCCATCTTTAAGGCGTTTGCGCGGGCGCTGCGGGTGGCCTGCTCGCGCGATAAACAATTGGGCAGGATGCTGCCGTCGACGAAGGGGCTGCTTTGACGCGCGTCACCGTCATCGACTACAAAGCCGGCAATCTGACCTCAGTGCTGAAAACGCTCACGCACCTGGGCGCCGAGACTGTCGTGACCGACGGGGATCTCAATCTCGTTGAGTCGGCCGAGCGCATCGTGCTGCCCGGCGTCGGCCATTTCGCGGCGACAGAACGTCTCGACCGGACGGGTCTCACCGGCGCAGTTCGCTCGGCAATCGCGCGCGGTGTCCCATTCCTCGGCATCTGCGTCGGTATGCAGTGGCTCTACTCGGGCTCGTCTGAAGCTCCCAATCAGCTCGGCCTCGGCGCATTCCCTGAATCCTGTTCGCGCTTCACCGAAAGCACCGAAAAAGTTCCTCACGTCGGCTGGAATTCGATCGAAGTGCGAAATGGCTCGCGCTTGTTCGCGGGCGTTGAGCCAGGCGAGTTCGTCTACTTCACGCACTCCTACAAAGGGCCTGTCACGGCAGACACCGCAGCGGTCACGCAATATATTGAAACGTTCGCCGCCGCCGTCGAGCGCGGCAACGTGATGGGTGTGCAGTTTCATCCGGAGAAATCTGGCGAAACCGGCCTCAAAATCCTGCGCAACTTTCTCGCGTGGCAGGTGAAAGACGCCCCATGCTGACCAAGCGCATAATCGCCTGCCTTGACGTCCACGCCGGACGCGTCGTCAAGGGCGTGCAGTTTGTCGATCTGGTCGACGCGGGCGATCCCGCCACGCAAGCGGCGAGGCATGCCCGCGAAGGCGCGGACGAGATTGTGCTGCTCGACATCACGGCAACGCACGAGGGCCGGCAAACGCTGCTTGATACCGTCCGCAATACGGCGCGCGAACTGTTCGTTCCCTTCTGCGTCGGGGGCGGCATTCACTCGGCCCGGGACGCCGAACAGGTGTTCGAGGCCGGCGCGGACAAGGTGAGCATCAACTCAGCGGCGCTGGCCGACCCTGCGCTCATCAGCACCATCGGAGCAAGCTTCGGCGCGCAAGCTGTCGTTGTCGCCATCGACGCGCGTCGGGATACCGAAGCTGCCGATCCGGTTCGCCAGGCGAAGGTGTTTGTGCACGGTGGGCGCAAGCCCGTTGGCCGCTGCGCCGTCGAATGGGCGCGCGAAGCCCAGGAACGGGGCGCGGGCGAAATCCTGCTCACTTCAATGGATTCCGACGGCACGCGCGCCGGCTTCGACTGCGAACTCACCGCCGCCGTCAGCGAAGCGGTGAGCATTCCCGTCATCGCCTCAGGCGGGGCGGGAACCGTTGCGCATTTTGCCGAAGTGTTCGGCCGCGGCAAGGCCGATGCAGCGCTCGCGGCCAGCATCTTTCACTTTGGCGTATCCACCTCGCGGGGCCTCAAAGAAGAACTCGCGCAGGCCGGCATTCCCGTGAGGCTGCCATGCTGATTCCTTCGATTGACCTGATGGGCGGCCGCATCGTTCAGCTTGTGCAGGGCCGAAAGCTGCGTCTGGCCTTCGACGATTTCGAGTATTGGATCGAGAAGTTCTCAAAGTTTCCAGTGGTCCAACTCATCGATCTCGATGCGGCAATGCGGCAGGGAGACAACTCTCTGTTGGTGGAGCAGATTGCGAGGCGGCTTCCGGTTCAGGTGGGCGGCGGCATTCATTCTGTCGAGCGCGCCCAGCACATGCTTGCCGTCGGCGCGCGCCGCGTGATCATCGGCTCAGCCCTTTTCACTTCGGAAGGCGTCGTCAACGCCGACTTTGCCGCTGCGCTTGCTTCGACATTCGGCGCCGATCGCATCGTTGCAGGGATTGATACCAAGAACGGATTTATCGCCGTCAAAGGATGGAAGGCACAGGTTGCACTGACGCCGGACGAAGCGATTCCGCCCCTTGAACCTTACGTGGCGGCGTTTCTCTACACGCATGTGGATACGGAAGGAACGATGCAGGGCTTTCCATTTGCAACTGCGGCGCGATTGCGGAAACTGACCGCGAGGCAACTTATCGTGGCCGGAGGGATCCGCAACCAGCAGGAAGTGGATGCGCTGAATGCGATTGGCGCCGATGCGGTGGTCGGGATGGCAGTGTATACGGAAGCGCTGGCGGTGTGAGTACGACAGGGAACATGGGAA
>JASHSG010000174.1 GCA_030040935.1 Acidobacteriaceae bacterium
TGCTGCGACCAGATCGTGTCGGGCGAAGGCAAGGCCAGCCGGTACTATCCGCGGATTATTACCAGCGCGCTGTGGATGGAGTAGGCGCCGAGGGGCGGAGCTCCCGAGTTTCGAGAGCCCCGTTGCCTTCGTTGAGCTGCCTGGCCACGATGGGCGCGAGCCATTACGCCGGCGGAGGCGGCGCAGGCGTGAGACCGTGGCGCAGCATGATCTCAATCATCTTTGCCTTGTCCGGAGGGCCGCCCGCCGACTGCCTTCCAACCGCTGCCATTTCGCGGAAGTACTCGGGACCGATGGCCGCCGGGGTGACGACACACAGCACCTTGACATCATGTGCTCCATCGTTGTCGAAGCGGTGAACTGCGCCGCGCGGTATGCAAAGCGCCTGGCCGGGTGCAACGTCGATCCGCGTCCCATCCACGGTCCAGGTGAGCACTCCCTCGACGCCGTAGATCGTTTCCTCATAGTGATCGTGGCTGTGCGCAGGGGCCATCAACCGCTGCGCGGCGGGAACGACGACTTCGAAGACGGCCACGGTGCCAGACGAGCTTTCGCCGGTGACAAGGAAGCGCACGGAAAGCGGGCCCACGCGGATGGATTCCTCGGCGGGATTGACGCCTAAGACGACGCCAGGATTGATGGAACGAGTTGTCATGTCGACCTCCTTCTGGTGATTCTTCGTTTTGGGCACGTTATGCGGGGGGAAGAAGCTCCAATCCATAGCGCGGCGAAGCGGCCTGGGCGCGCGCAATCAAATCTTTGTTCGGCGGCGGCGGGGTCGCTGAACGGTCAAGAGCAGGTTCAAAGACTTCAGCAAAGAAACCCTCAAGGCCTGCCGGCGTGGCCAGAACGAGCGCTTTCGCAGACCCGGCGCCCGTGTTTTTGAAGGAGTGCGCAATCCCGCGGGGAAGAAAAGCAAAGTCTCCCGCAGATGCAATGATTGTATTCCCGCCCACTTGAATCGTCAGCGAGCCTTCGAGCACATGGAACGATTCATCTTCGCGGTAGTGAATGTGCGGCGGCGTACCGCCGCCTGGCGCGACCGAGATCTCAGCCATGAAAAAGTCGCCGCCGGTTTCCTCGCCGGTCATGAGAAACGTCATGAGCTCCCCGGGTCCCCAGTAGGCGCGGCCGGTTTCCGCGGGCACATGACGAACCCGGTTGCGCTGAACCGCGGCAGCCATTTGAGTGAGAACCTGGGACGAGGACTCGGCGGGGGAAGCGGCGGGGCGTTGAAGAGCCTGAATTGTCATCTGAACCTCCATTGTGGTAAACTATGTTTACCAATGAAAGAAGGTAAACATAGTTTACCAACAATGTCAATGAGTATTTCCGAAGAAAATTTGCGAGTGAAAACAAAGGACATGCTCATTGGGGCACTCCTGCGCGCGCCGGCCGAGGCCATTCACCGGCGCATTATCCGCGAACTGAACGCTGCCGGCTTCGAGGGGCTGAGCCAGCCGCACATGGCGGTGTTCCGTTATCCGAGCCCGGACGGAGTGCGACCAGGCGTCCTGGCAGAGCGGGCCGGGATGAGCAAGCAAGCGATGAATCGGCTGCTGGGAAGCCTGGAGGATCTCGGCTACCTGGCGAGGACGGACGCGCCGGATGAGGGCCGCGCACGAATTGTGCGCTTCACGCAGCGGGGACATCTAGCGTACGCAAAGGCAATCGAGGTGCTTCGCGAGATCGAGCGCGAGTGGAGCGGCGAACTTGGCCCCAAGGATTTTGCGCGCCTGAAACTTTTGCTCGGGCGGGTGTGGGAGAGCCCGCTGGTGCGGTAGAGATGCCGCGGCGGCTGTTCACAGAATTCTGCGTTGGAGTTGTTCTTGACGCCTCGGCAAGAGAATGGCCGGCCTCGTTGTCTCAGGGAACAGTGAAATTGGCGTAGTCTTGGGCGGTGACCTGTCCGGTTGCCGCGTCAGCTGCAGTGAAAGTAACGTTGTAGGTATCGGGCGTAGTGCCGGTCGCGCCGCTGCCTCCACCACCCGAGCCGCCCCCGCCGCCTGAACCGCCGAAGCTGCTTGATCCGCCTCCGCCGCACCCCGATATCCACGAGAAGGCCAAACACAGAATCAGGGCCCCGAGAAAGATGTGTCTTTGCGATAGCCTGCGAGGAAAGCCGAGCAAGAAAAGAGTCGCCACCAGCATTCCGCCAGCAGCACCCCATCGGCTTTTCTTCCGATACTCAGCAGTGCTTGTGGAAGGGGCCGTGGTGTTGATCAAGAGGGTGGTCGAAGCGGTATCGGTCGAGGTTATATCGGGCTGGGCGGGATTGAAGCTGCAAGTTGGAATATTCTGATCGCCACTTCTGCTTCCTGTAACCACACAGCTCATGTTCACTGGACCAGTGAAACCGCCGCCGGGAGAAACGCCGACCACAAAACTCAGGGATCCACCCGCAGCACTGATACCGTTCGCGGGATTCATCTGACCGAATGACAAGTAGATATATTGCCCGCCGGCATTGGAACAACCGGCCGTACAGTCGATGGAGATTGGGGCCGATGGTCCCGACGCGCTGTAAGTATTGTCTCCACTGTAAGTTGCCACAATGTTATTTGTGCCATCGGTAAATTGCGTGGAATTCGGATTGATGACGCCGTCATAGCACAATGTCGCGACGCCTGCGCATTTAATTGTCGGTATGGCCGTCCCCAAGACCTGGTTGTTCGTTGTATCGGTGAAGGTGATTGTCCCGTTGGGTGAAAACAGAGTGGCTGGGACGTTGGCGGAAATCTGAGCGGTAAGAATCAACAACTCGCCATTGGAGATGGAGGACATGCTCGATGAGACTGAGATGACAGTTGGGGTTCCGGCGGCCTCAGGGTTGATTTTGCCTTGAGGAGAGGGAAATGCCTGAGCCGCCGCGACAAAGGCCGCTAAAGGCAGGACCGGAACTGCCAGCAAAATTCCGAGCGGTCTCATGGGCGTAATCTTTGCTCGTCAAGTGTACAACCTTTCAACAAATCGTTCTTATTTCCTGGCCCTTAAATGTAATTTGCCTGGCAATTCTGCCGGGCTTCGGAATTAGCGGGAAGCCTTGAGGTTGGCGGCGGCTTCGCGCACGAACGCCAGTTGACAAACTGCCCGTTTCTTCTATTTAATTAACTCATTATTTAATTACATGCGTCGAAAGACGCAGATCAGGGCCGGAAAGCGGCAGCCGGGATTGTTCAGGAAACGGAACGTTAAGCCGGAATCGCAGAACGCTTCGAAGCTTTGGCGGAGGGAGAATTGACGCGGGATCCCGGACAATCGCATTCCGCAC
>JASHSG010000175.1 GCA_030040935.1 Acidobacteriaceae bacterium
GAGCTTGTCGAGCTGCGCCTTCTCGGCCGGAACCAGTAGCTCAAACATAAAGAGGCTGCGATCGGCCTTTTGCAGATAGTCGGAAAGCTGCTTGAGGCGAGCCGCCTGCTCTCGGTTCATTGCCGCGTCGGCCTCGGGGTTGTAGCGCACCAGCACCTTTGAGAAGGTCGGATGGAACGCCTCGATGTGCGCGGCAAAATCCGCGCCGTATTCGAAGTCGAACTCCTCCTGCCCGCTTTTCTCGGCCGGGCACGCAAACGTAAACCCCTTTGCCGCTGCGTCACGCAGTATCGCCGCGCCGAACTGTTCGTCGACCAGGATCGCGGCCTTTTCTTTGGGCACGCCGGCTGCGACGGCCTGCTGGAAGCCGTCGTAAATCACCTGCTTGGCCGCAGCGATTTGCGCGGTCTGCTCAGCGTTAAGCGCACCCTTCCAGCCGAACATCCCCGTTTCAAACGATCCGCGATGATCGAAGGGAAGGATATAGAGCGGCTTTTGGTAGCCACGAATGGCCATAGCTCACCACTTGATCTTTCACCGATCAATGGATTCGAGTCTGCAGCGGGAATCGTTGTGCCGATCGTGCTACTTACTTGCCAAAGCTTCCTGTGCGCGGCTGGTGCTCATGCGCCGCACCAGGGCGGGAATGCCGAGGGCGACGCCTAGAACGAGCGCTGTCGAGATCAGATCGTTGCGGTAGAACGGCAGTCCGGCGACATAGCAGACGCCCAGTCCCGCGAGGGTGTGCGGATACATGCCGCTGCCCGCCCACACGCCGTAATTCGATACGAGGAAAAATCCCGTGGGGCCGAGCAAAGCGCCCGCCGCGCCGCGCGCGAACGTCGTCTTTTGGCGAAGCAGAATGAAGCCCAGCGCCATGGCTGCGACATACCAGATCCACGTGATGACATAGGCTTGCCAGTGGAAGCTGGAGTGGTAGACGTAAATCGTCAGGTAGGGATCGGTTGCCGCGAGGACGGCGACTGGAATGAGCATCTGGCGCCATGGCCGGCGCGCGCCAAAGTACAAAAGGCTGCCGGTAACAGCGGTAAAGTTCCACCACCCGGCATGGGGTACCACGCGAGACAGAACGGCAACAAGCAGGAGCAGGTAAGCGACCATGACCACCTCATAAGGATTGGGCCGAAGGGTCTCGGCCTGAAACGGCGGTCCCTTGAGCTCATTCCCCGGGGACTGCATCTATTCTGCGGTCCGTGGGCGGCGCGGTCAACAGAAAGTCTTCCACCAGACGAACAAAACTTTCGGCAGGAACAAATTCTCTACCGCTTTTCGGGGCCTCATCGGAAGCCGGATCTATGGGGGCAGCGAGCTTTGCGCGACCTTTCTACCGCTCTTCACGGCCGCCCATTGCTTCGCCCGCGTCCTGGCCGTCCACAATGTATACCCAGCCCGCGAGCGGCGAGCGTCCCGCTTCACGCCCGGGTTCGCTCCGGGTTCCAAGGACCGGGTAGTCAAAGCGGAGATCGGTGAATTCGACGGTCGTCCAGCTTTGAGTCTTGGCTAGGCCAGGGGGCAGCTGCGGCGGATCCATTCCGGGAGCAGGCTCCTGGCCAAGGTCGCGCACCACGGCCCAGGTTCCCCAGTCGAGATACACCTGGCCCAACGCTGTGCGCTTGGCGGCTTCGACGGCCGGTGTGTCGGCGGGTTTGTAGACGACCGTGCGCTCGGGGTCGCTGTCGACGGAGCCTGCCCATGTGTTGATCTCAGCGGTCTGATAGAAATCCGCCGTTTCGAGGATCGCATGCCAGCGGAACGGATTCACCGGGAAAGGCTCCGCGGCCATGCGTTCCACCGGCTCGGAGGCCGGGTTTGTGATGCCGAGCATGGCCAGCGCATGCGCGTGCTCGGCCCAGCGAACGCAACATAGGACCAAC
Organism: Acidobacteriaceae bacterium; assembly: GCA_030040935.1. GTDB lineage: Bacteria > Acidobacteriota > Terriglobia > Terriglobales > Acidobacteriaceae > Telmatobacter. The sequence continues at coordinate 1,896 of JASHSG010000175.1, forward strand.
ATTCCGGCCAAAGCGAAAATCGCCCAGCCCTGCCCTCTGAAGCGATCGCGGCGCGCACCGATCTCGCGATCTGCAAGACCCAGCAGCCAGGGCATGGCGAACGCCAGAAAAAACAGCCCCCAGAGAATCGGTTCGGCAATGAACATGAAACTGCCCGCGTACCAACGCGCATTGAGAGGAAAAAACGGGCGCACGCCGTAGTTGTTGGTCCAGTCGAGAAGGATGTGGCTCAGCGCCGCGACAACGCAAGTGAGATAGAGCCAGCCCCAATTGAGCGGCGCCGGAGGCGCTTTCAAGCTTTCGACCAGAGGATCGCCTTGGGAAGAGGCCGTCAGATCGCGGGTTCGCTTTTGCCGCCGGCGCCAGAGATCGAGCAATCCCACCGCGCCCGCCACGACTCCGGCGATCACGGGCACGGCCCAGACCGTGTGCGTGATCCCGCGATGATGCTTCAACTCTTCAACGGGGCCGGCAAGCCCCCAAAAGATGTCGAGGTCGGCGGCCTCGGCAGCCAGCACGGCTGCGAGCGTTCCATAGGCCGTCTTGCGGTTGAATCCGGCGCGCCCAATGCATGCGCCGGTAAGAAAATGAGTGACAGGCTCCATGAATGCGGGTCTTTCGCTAGGCCCACTCGCCCTTGCGCATCAGCGGCTCGGATGCGCCCGAGGCGGTGATGCCGTCGATGTCGAGATGCTCTGAGCCGATCATCCAGTCCACGTGAATAAGGCTTGAGTTCGCGCCTTTGGCGGCGAGCTGCTCGGGCGAAAGCTTGTCTCCATCGATCAGGCACGACGAATACGACTGGCCCAGCGCGATGTGCGACGCCGCATTCTCGTCAAAGAGGGTGTTGAAGAACACGAGGCCGCTTTGCGCGATTGGAGAAGAGTGCGGAACCAGCGCAACTTCGCCCAGGCGGCCTGCCCCGTCGTCGGTATCGATGAGCTTCTGGAGAACCTCCTGGCCGCGCGTGGCGTGAGCCTCGACGATGCGGCCGCGTTCAAAGCGCACCCGAATGCCTTCGATCATCGTGCCCTGGTGCGACAAGGGCTTTGATGCCGTGACGATGCCGTCGGCGCGATCTTTATGCGGCGTGGTAAAAACCTCCTCAGTCGGCATGTTGGGAATGCAGTAGTTCCCGTTGCCGGCCGTGGTGCCGCCTCCGAGCCACTCGTGATCGTCGGCCAGGCCGAGGCGAAATTCCACACCCGGGCCGCGATACTGGAGCGCGTAGTAGCGCTTCCCGTTGAGGAATGCGGCGCGCTTGTGCAGTTCCGCGTCATGCGCCTTCCACGCGCTGACCGGATCGGGCGTATTGATGCGAGTGGTGGCAAAAATCGCCGCCCATAGCTTGTCCAGCGCCAAATCGGGCGCGTCCATGGGAAACATGGCCGCGGCCCACGCTGGCGTGGCGCCGGCGACGATGGTCCAGTTGATCTGGTGGCGCGTGATCAGCTCGAGAGCCGGGCGATACGCCTGCGAGACGGCACGGTTGGCGCGGCCTACCTTATCGGGGTCCTCGTTGGATAGCAGATTCGGGTTGCCCCCGGCGATGGCCAGCCGCGCGGAGCCGCTCTTAAAGGCCTCGGCCATGCCGTCATAGAGCCATTTGGCCGCGCTGTCGAAACTCGCGTCGGGCGCGTAATGATAGCGCGCCAGCGTTGACTCGTCGTCGGCCAAAAGCGTGGTGACGAGCGAAGCGCCGGCGCGATAGGCCTGTTCGGTAATGCGGCGAGCCAGCGGCAGCGTGTCAACCGAGGCGGTCATCACGAGTTCTTGTCCGGGCTTGAGGCCGAGCCCGACGTTTACGGCAACAGAGGCCAGTTGGTCGAGGCTCTCGGCTTGTGTCCGGGCTTCAGTGGCAGTTTCAGCGGGGGTCATTTTCTTTGGCTCTCCGGAGTCCCGTGGGCTTTGGCCGGCCGGAGATTTCCCGGCTGGCCCAAGGGGCCTCTTGTATGTCCATTTTAGGGCCTGCTCGCCGCCGCCTGTTCGATTCACCTACAATCGATGGAGATTATTTCTTGACTGTTGAGGGACCTTGGCATGAAGCGATGTGCAATGAATCTGGAGTCGAGGAAAGTTTTAGCCTCGGGAGTTGTCCTGCTTATGGGGTCTGTTGCCGCCGGAATCTGCGGCGCGCAGACGCAAGAGCCCGCCGGCGGCTTCGGTCCCGACAATCCGTTTTTCGCGCCCAGCACGCTGCCTTTTCAGGCCGCGCCATTCAACAAAATCAAAGACAGCGACTACCAGCCCGCAATTGACGCGGGAATGGCCCAGCAGCTCAAGGAAGTTGAGGCAATCGCCGACAATCCCGCGCCGCCAACCTTCGAAAACACTCTCGTGGCGCTGGAGCGCTCGGGCCAGTTGTATAACCGCGCCTGGAATGCATTCAACCTCGTGACCCAGGCAAATACCGATCCCGAACTCGAGAAGGTGCAGGAGTACGAAGCGCCGCGCACCGCCGCCCTCGCCGACGCGATTGACCTGAACCCCAAACTCTTTGCGCGTATCAAGGCAATCTACGACCAGCGCGCATCGCTCGGGCTCGACCCGGAATCGTTGCGGCTGGTGGAATACGACTACCAGCAGTTCGTGAAGGCCGGCGCGAACCTCTCCGATGGAGACAAGGAAAAGCTGAAGAAGCTCGATGAGGAAGAGTCCACGCTTGAGAACACGTTCATGACCAGGTTGCTGGCGGCCAACGCTGCGTCCGCATATTCGACACCTGACCCGAAAACGCTTGACGGGTTAAGCGCGGGGCAGATGGCCGCGGCGGCCGAAGAAGCCAAGGCGCACAAACAGCCGGGCTGGCTCGTCCCGCTCGAGAACACCACGCAGCAGCCCGATCTGGCCTTCTTAAAGGACCGGGCAACGCGCAAGGCCATCTTTGAAAACTCCTGGAACCGGGCCGAACACGGCGATGCGAACGACACGCGCTCGACGATTGCGCGCCTGGCGCAGTTGCGCGCGGAGAAGGCCGCCATTCTGGGCTTCCCGAATTACGCGGCGTGGAACTTGACCGACCAAATGGCCAAAACGCCGGAAGCGGCCATTCATTTTCTCGATGCGCTGGTTCCGGCCACTACTGCCCGCGCGGCCAGCGAGGCCAAGGACATCCAGTCGCTTATCGATTCCCAGAATGGCGGATTCACGCTGCAGCCGTGGGATTGGGAGTTCTACGCCGAGCAGGTGCGCAAGGCGAAATTCGATTACGACCAGTCGGATGTGAAACCGTATTTCGAGCTGAACAACGTGCTGGAGAACGGCGTCTTCTACGCGGCGCACGAGCTCTATGGCCTCACCTTCAAGGAGCGCAAGGACCTTCCGGTGTGGCAGCCGGACGTGCGCGCGTTTGAGGTTTTCGATGCCGACGGCTCGCCGCTGGCGCTGTGGTATTGCGACTACTTCAAGCGCGATAACAAGAATGGCGGAGCCTGGGAGGACTCGCTGGTGGGTCAGTCGAAGCTGCTGGGCACCCTGCCCGTGGTTTACAACGTGGCCAACTTCCAGAAACCTGCACCGGGTCAGCCCGCGCTGCTTAGCTTCGACGATGTGACCACGATGTTTCATGAGTTCGGCCACGCGCTGCACGCCATGTTCGCCAATACCGAGTATCCAAGCCTGTCAGGTACGGCGGTTCCGCGCGATTTTGTCGAATTTCCGTCGCAGTTCAATGAGCATTGGGCCAGCTATCCCGCGGTGTTTCGAAACTACGCGCGGAACTTCAAAACCGGCGAGCCGATGCCCGCAGACTTGGCCGCGAAAGTCGTCAAGGCGAGAACATTCAATCAGGGTTACGACTTTACTGAGATCCTCGCCGCGTCGGAACTGGATCTCGAGTGGCACACTCTGCCGGCCGGTGCGCCGCTCGAAAATCCTGACACTTTTGAGCAGGAGGCGCTCGAGAAAACGCATTTATGGATCAGCTATGTGCCGCCGCGCTACCGTTCCAGTTATTTCCTGCACATTTGGGAGGAAGGCTATCAGGCCGGCTACTACGCATACACGTGGAGCGAGATGCTCGACGACGATGCCTTCCAATGGTTCGAGGATCACGGCGGAATGACGCGCGCCAACGGCGACCGATTCCGACAGATGGTGCTGTCGCGCGGCAACACCGAGGACCTCGAGAAAATGTACGATGCATGGCTGGGCCGGAAGCCAAGTATCGAGCCGCTGCTCAAGAACCGCGGGCTGAAGCAAGCGCCGCAGTGATTCGCGCAGTGGCCCGCCTGCCCGTCAGCAAGCTGGCGGAGCCGGGTGCGCGGATCACTATAATTCCTAGCTATGGCCGAAGCCGCCGCTCAAAAGAAAATCGAGAAACTCCGCCAGGACCTGCGGCGCCACGAGCATCTCTATTTTGTCCTCGACGCGCCGGAGATCCCGGACGCCGAGTACGACAAGCTGATGAAAGAGCTGAGGAAGCTCGAGGCGGCGCATCCGGAGTTGGCGTCTTCCGATTCACCGACGCAGCGCGTTGGTGGCAAGCCAGCCGAGGGATTCCGCAAGGCGCAGCACTCGCGCCCGATGCTCTCGCTCGACAATGCCTATTCGGCTGAAGAGCTGGCCGATTGGGACCGGCGCGTGCACGAGCTGGCGGGTAGCCTGCCGGTCGAATACACGGCCGAGCTCAAGCTGGACGGTCTGAGCGTGGCGCTGACCTACGAATCCGCCCATGGCGGCGCGCGGCTCGCCGTGGGCCTGACGCGCGGCGATGGCCAGACCGGCGAAGACGTTACCTCGAACATCCGCACCATCCGCAGCATTCCGCTTTCGGTCTCGGCTGAAGATTTGAAAAAGGCCGGAGTCCCGCGGGGTTTTGAAGTGCGCGGCGAAGTCGTCATGCCGGCTGCGGCTTTTCTCAAAATGAACGAGGAGCGCGAGCGCGAGGGGTTGCCGGCGTTCGTAAATCCGCGCAACTCCGCCGCGGGCACGCTGCGCACCCTCGATTCTTCCATCGTCGCCAGGCGGCGCCTCGTGTTTTTTGCATACTTTCTTCTGGTTGACGGCGAATACTTTGCAGCCGGCCAGACGGCTACGCTCGATACGCTCACTGGTCTCGGATTTCGCGTCAATTCGCATCGGGAGCGCGTGAAGAATGTTGGGCAGATGATGAAATTCATCGAAAACGCGGAGAAGAACCGCACCACGCTGGGCTACGAGATCGACGGCGTGGTGCTGAAGGTCGACGCGCACACGACGCAGCAGCGGCTCGGTTACACTGGCCGCGCGCCGCGATGGGCGATTGCCTTCAAGTTCACAGCGCGGTCCGCAATCAGCAAGCTCGAAGACATCCTGATCACCGTAGGCCGCACCGGCAAGCTCACGCCGACCGCCATGCTGGCGCCGGTGTTTATCGGCGGCGTGACCGTAAGTCGCGCCACGCTGCACAATGCGGATTTTATTTCCGGCCTCGGACTCAAGATCGGGGATTACGTAAAGGTCGAGCGCGGCGGCGACGTGATTCCCAAAATCGTTGAGGTGGTGAGCGACAAAGACCACCCGCGTGGGACCCGGGACTTCATCTTTCCATCGCAGTGCCCGGAGTGCGGCAGCAGGGTTGTTCGCGCGGAAGGCGAGGCCGACTGGCGCTGCGTCAATGTGGACTGCCCGGCAAAGCTGCGCGAAAGCCTTCTGCATTTTGCCAGCCGCGGAGTGATGAACATCGAAGGGCTGGGCGATGCTGCCGTGCAGCAATTGCTCGACCGCAAGCTGGTGCAAAGCGTAGCCGATCTCTATTCGCTGACCGAAGAACAGCTCGTTGACCTGGAGCGCTTCGCAGAAAAATCGGCGCGCACGCTGCTTGCGGAAATCAAGAAATCGAAGAGCGCAGGGCTGGCGCGCGTATTGATGGGCCTGGGCATTCGCTTTGTCGGTGAACGCACTGCGGAATTGCTGGCCGAGGAGTTTGGGTCGATCGAGGCTCTCATGGCCGCCTCCGCCGAGGAACTGGAGCGCGTCGAAGAAGTGGGCCCTCGCATCTCCCAGGCGATTCTGGAGTTTTTTGCCGACAAAGAAAACCGTCACCTGGTAAAACGGCTCGAAAAGGCCGGCGTGGACATGACCGCCGAGAAGAAGCAGCGTTCCACCGAGCTCGCAGGCCTCACCTTTGTGCTGACCGGAACCCTGCCCAATCTGACACGCGACGAGGCGAAGCTAAAGATTGAGGCCGCAGGCGGAAAAACCGCCGGGTCCGTCAGCAAGAAGACGAGCTACGTAGTGGCCGGAGAAGAAGCCGGTTCGAAGCTTGATAAGGCGCGCGAGCTTAAGATCCCCGTGATCGGCGAGGAGGGCCTGCTGGCGATGCTTGCGGGCAAGCCTGCCCCAAAATAATCTTCCGCGCCACTCAATCGTGAGACGCAACCGCCGCTTGCGCATGCGCCGGTTAGCCTGAGAACGGCGCGGGCGGCGCCAGACATGCCAGGTTGAGGTTGATCCGCGTCAAGCAATCCTTTTCGAAATTCAGGCCGGTGCGATTCAAGTCAGGCGTTCGAGACGCGACGCGCGTCAATGCCGGGACGATCGCCCATGGCGCGCAACTCGCGTTCCCGTTCGCGCTCCCAGGCTTCCGCGCGCCGGCTGCGCGAAGCATAGCGCGAAGCTTCTTCTGAAGGAGGGATATACTCCCCGGGATTTCCGCGCGGCGTCGTAATCACCAATTCAGGTTGGGGCCGATGCGCAGGCGTGGGTAAAGCCGGAGGAGGCGGCGTGACTTCAATTGGGGGCCGATAGACAGGTTTGGGCAGGATCGGCGCAGGCGAAGCGGTCGGGCGCGCCATTGACTCAGGGGCGGTGGCGGGCCCATGAGAGTAAGCCGCATCGGAGGTCAGGCTGGCATCGCACACAACCGGCGGCTCGGGGTCGGATTCGCCCACCGGTCGCTGCGCCCGCACTGCGATTGCCTTGGCCATGAATTCATCCACCAGCTTGTGCAGGCAGGTTTGCCCGCAGAGATGCTTCGACCCCGGACGCAGTTTGTGGCGCGAATTCCAGCCGCTTACGCGCAGCTCTCCCCCTTGCTCGTAGGCAACGAACCAATGGTTGGTTTGCCGCTTCTCTGAAGCACAGATGTCGCACGATATTGCCTGGCGGATCACCTCAGATCCCTCACTCCGACGCGAATTCTGCTCCGGCGCTTTAAACTGCCTGCTTCTATTTCATCGTGCGATGAGGCGAGACGGATGAGTTGTCGAGTACAGCAGTGCGGAAAGGTTTCGATTCGGAACAGAAAGGTTCCGAAGCGTCCTCATTCGGGATACGGCATGCCGCCTGTGAAAAAAATCGGTGAAATCAGCTCAAACAGTGAGATCGAAAGCGCCCTCTTTGGACAAGGATCGATGCCGCGCTTGCGATGCCTCGCGTTGATTTACTGGCCGGTCGCAAAATAGCCCTTCTTGGCGCGGACCGCGTAGCGGCGGTCGTAACAATAGAGGTAGATCGTCCGGTAAGCCCCATCGGCCTTGAAATCGGCGGGCGTATAGACCAGCGCATACTGGCTGCGCAGCTCTTGCTCAATCTCCTTGAAGCTCGTGGCCATTTCTTCAGCCGAGGGCGGGAACAGGACCTCGCCGCCGGTCTGCTCGGAGAGTTGCTGAAGTACTCTGTCGCCTTCGCCGCGGCTGGGCGTCCAGTTGGTGCTGATGGCATAGATGATGGTCTCGGCGCGCTCGCATTCCTTGATGGCTTCAGGGAGATAGACGCGGCTCTGGTTGTCCTCGCCGTCCGAGATGAGAATGATGGCTTTGCGAACGGGTTCGGGACCGCGCTCGGTGCCGAGTTTGTCGCGGCAGGCGACGTAAACGGCGTCAAAAAGCGCGGTGCCGCCGCCCGGTTCCAGTTTGTTGATCCCGGTCTCCAGTGCGTCCTGGTCGTTCGTCCAATCCGCCGTGACTGTGGGCGTCACGTCGAAACCCATGACGAAGGCGCGATCGCTCTTTGCCTTAAGCACATCGAGCAAGAACTCCGTGGCCGATTGCTGCTCGAACTGAAAGCGCGAGCGGATCGAGGTACTGGCATCGATGACGATTCCGACGCGCAGCGGCAGATTGATTTGCTGGTGGAATGAATTGACTCTTTCCGGCGCTTTCTGGTCGTCGAGCAGGGCAAAGTCGTTCTGGCCCAGGTTGGCAATATAATGGCCGTGCTTATCGGTCACGGTGAAGATGAGACTGACTTCGTTGACAGGGACGCGGAATGTGGGAGCGCCGATGTCCGAATTCGATCCGGGGCCCGGAGCCGTCTGCGCTGCCGGGGCAGCCGCCGGATTCGCTGCCGGTCCGGCGGGTGGCGCCGGCTGCTGGGCCATCGCCGCGCAGTAGAAAAGTGCAACTGTGAAGCCAGGCAAGAAGAAACGCCCCAGCCGCCGAGTCGCGGCAACCTGGGGCGGGAAAAGCTGTGTGTTCATCACTCCCCATTCTAGCAATCGCCGTCGAGCCTGATTGGCGGCGGGATTGACACTTCGGGTACTTTCGTCAGCGGGGCGCGGACCTCTGCTGACGTGGATTGCGGCGAAATCCTTCGGGCTTAGATGGACTCGATGCGCTGGAGGAACGCGGTCAGCTCCGGGGGCAGCGGCGCCTCAAGCTGAAGCAGCTTGCCGGTGAGCGGTTGTGCGAATTCGAGCTTTGCAGCGTGAAGAAAATTGCGGCCAAGCCTGAGACGTTCCGGTTCGTCTTTCTTTCCGCCGGAGCGCGCCTTCGGTGCGCCGGCTTGTGCAGCTAATTGTCCCGCGCCGCCATAGAGCGTGTCGCCGGCGACGGGATGGCCGATGGAAGCCATATGCACCCGAATCTGGTGCGTGCGGCCGGTTTCGATGCGCACCCTGAGCAGAGTGAATCTGCCGAAGCGCGTGGTCAGCCGCCTGATGACTTCGTAGTGTGAGACTGCTGCGCGGGCGTTCGCGCCGGGCCGCGTGGTCATGCGCGTGCGGCGTACGGGATCGCGGCTGACCGCTGCACTGATCGTGCCTTTCTCGCGCTCCACCCGGCCGTGAACCAGCGCGATGTATGTTTTCTGCACCTGGCGCCCGGAAAACATCGCGCCCAGTGCCGCATGAGCGCGGTCGTTCTTGGCGACGATGATCAGGCCGCTGGTGCTTTTGTCGAGCCGGTGGACGATGCCGGGGCGAAGATCGCCCCCCGCAGCAGAGAGCGCATTGAATCGGTGAAGCAGGGCATTAACGAGCGTTCCGCGGCTGCGGATATCTTCGCTCTGGCCCGCCCCTGCGTGCACCATCATGCCGGCCGGCTTGTTCACCACCGCAAGGTCGTCGTCCTCGTAAACTATGTCGAGCGGAATCGCTTCGGCATAGGCTCTGAGCGGCGCCGGCTTCGGATCACCGGTGATGGTGACTCGCTCGCCTCCGCGCAGCTTGAGCGAGGCCTTTGCGCGGGCGCCGTTCACGAGCACATCGCCCTGTTCCAGAAGCAGCTGCACGCGCGATCGGCTCACGCCGGCCGATTGGACGGCAAGAAAAGCGGCCAGAAACGCATCGAGCCGCTTGCCACGCGCTTCGGAAGGCACGGCAATGGTGCGGGCGAAACTCGCGCTGCGCTGGGCCCTCATGCTGAGCCCCGGTTCGCAGGAGTTTGCGCGGCGTGGAAATCGGATCTCCGCGCGCATTCCGGTTCCTGCGAGCCATTCTTGCGATCGCGGAGCGCCAGTGCGCCGGCCAGCACCAGAAAAACGGACCCGATCTGCGGCCCGTCGACGGCGCCGTCGAACAGCGAGCCGCGGCCGGTCCAATCGCGCCAAAACTCGGTCAAGTAAATCGCCACCCCGGTTCCCATGAGCCAGAGGCCGGCCACGTCGCCTGCGCGGCGCTCAAGCGGAAGCCAGACCCAGAGCAGAACGGCCAGTGCAAGGAAGGCCAGCGCAGCATACGCCTGCACCGGATGAAGCGGAACCCCGAGCGGCGTGCCGCTCCAGATGGCGGCCAGCGGATTCGTATAGGTGACGGCCCAGCCGACAGAGGGTCCGGCGTCCGTGCCGTAGCCGGAACCGGCCGCGAGCGCGCCCAGTTGCTCGAAAGACAAAGCTGCTGCAAGCGGCGGAGCCAGTGCGTCCGCGGTGGCGCGAAACGGAAGCTTGCTGTGGTGCGCGTACCATGCCGCGCAACCGGTGCCGGCGACCGCGCCCGCGCCTGCCACCAGCGGATGATGCACCATCGCCAGTCCAAACAGCCATGCGGGATGATTGCCGAGCGCGCTCCAGTTGGCGGCGACCAGCAACAGCCGCGCGCCGGCGAGCGCGGCAAACAGGCTCAGAACACAAAGATTCCACACCTTCCCCGCGTCAATGCCTGCGATATGCGCGCTCCGCTGGCCGAGCACAAGCGCCACCAGCACACCGAATGCCGTGATCGCGCCATAGGACGGGATCAGAATCGATCCGATGTGGAAGAGGACGGGATGCACGTTAAGGCCTGCTAATAACTTTCGCACGCGCGGGCGCCGCGAGCGAACAACGCGCCGGAGTCGAGCCAGTTGGAGCAGGCCGTCGATCGTGGAGTGGAGGCTGGCGCCCGCCGGCTGTATAGTTGCCAGACATGTAAGTGCTTCCCCGGCCTGCGCTTGATCGGCGCCAGTTTTGCGCTTCGGCGGACCACCCGGAAGACGAAAAATATGCCAATTGACCCCTCGAATCCGC
>JASHSG010000176.1 GCA_030040935.1 Acidobacteriaceae bacterium
GGCAAGTCAACGCTCGCATATGCGTGCGCCCGAGCGGGGTGGACTTTCACCTCCGACGATACGAGCTACATCATCAATAATTCGCCGCAGCCGCGCGTGATCGGCCACTGCCACCGGGTCCGCTTCCGTCCATCGGCACGGGCGCTCTTCCCCGAACTTGAGAACCGCCCAGTTACGCCGCGCATGGAAGGCAAGCCTTCCATTGAGGTTCCGACGAGCGAACTTCCCGTGGACCGTGTCGCGGCAGAATCGCCCGTCAGCGCGATTGTCTTTCTCGCGCGAGGCAGAACTCGAGGCGAGCTAGTTCGACTACCGGTTGGAGATTCGCTTCGCCGGATCTGCGAGGGATTGTATTCAGCAGGCGAAGTTCGCGCCAGACATGAAAAGGCACTTCAGCTGCTCACCGAGATCCCGGCGTATGAACTGCACTATGATGACCTTTACGATGGGATGCGCGCTCTCGATCGACTAACGGGCGATATATGAGATATCTGCTCGCGACGCACGTTCTGGGTCCCGCCTAACGCATTGAACCTTGCTGCTCACGGGCGTTGGCCTTCGGGCAGCATAGCCTTCCATTTCCGACTCAATGATGTCCGCGGCGCGTCTGGCTCCATCCACTGAGAGAAGCTCATTTCGCAGTTTCTCTGCGGCCTGCTTGTAACTTGCGTCGCTGAGAACATTTGCAAGGGCAGCGCGGAGTTTTTGCGCAGAGAACCGCCTGAAGGGAAGAACCTTGGCGACCCCAGCATGCGCCAAACGTGCCGCGATCGCCGGTTGATCGTAGGCCAACGGGATGACGATCATGGGCTTGGCTTCCATCATAACCTCGAACGATGTATTGGGCCCGGCGTGCGAAATGACCACGCGCGCACGCTTGATTAGCTCGAGCTGCGGAGCGAATCGGACTACCAACGGCTCTCCAGGAAAATCGACGAGCGCATCGAGATCGACCCGATTGCCAAGTGAGATAACCAACTGCAGGTTGAGTCCCGCGCAGGCTTCGGCGATCATGCGGAAAATCGACGGCTGGACATTGCGCGTGGTGCCCATCGTAACGTAGATTAGCGGCCTGCCATCGATGCGATGCCACGGAAATTCAACCTGCGGCCTCGCAGTCGTGCTTATCCATGGCCCGCAGTAGTGGATTCCGGCAGATTGTTGGCGGTGCTCAAAATCGAGGCACTTTGGCAACTGCGCTATATGAGCCAGGCACGGATAATCGTTGGAGATTTCGCGGACAGGGCCCAACCCCAATTCGTGTCGATCGGCGTCGAGTGCACACCTGATAGGACCGCGTATCCGCAGAGCGGATAGCTCGAGATAGTAGCTCGCAAGCCAGGAAGTCCACGACGTGGAAGCGCGGTGGCCAGTGAACCACGACGAAATCCCCCATCCAGAGTGATGCGGCACGGTGGTCGCGATGAGAAAGTATGGCAATTGGAGCATTTGCGCCACAGTTGGCCCGGTAAGGGCAATCTCGTTGATTAGAAGCGCATCAAGCCGCGCAGAAACAAGGGCTGGGGGCGTCTTCCGAAGGTATTGGCGAATTTCGAAGCGCACACGCGCCAAATTAAAGCGCAGCATCGAAACGTCGTCCCAGATCCGGGAGCGGCGGATCGATGTGGACACTTGCGCCGGGAATCTCCGGATAGGAATCGGAACAAAATCCTGGCCGGCCTGACGGACGCGCTCTTCGATCTTCGGCTTTTCGAAGAATGTGATGCGATGCCCGCGTCTTTCGAGCTCCTGCGAGAGCGCCAGAAGCGGATTCAGGTGGCCTGTGCCGGTGAACGGAAGCACACCAAAGTGCCACTTTCTGGTCTCAGCCAACATGTGGCACTCCAACATGTGCGGATGCACGGGCAATCCTGCCATTCAGTCGCACTTGCCCCTCGCCCAGGACATCCTCTGCGCCCAATAGCAGATCTCCGATCGGCGCGCGCAGCCAGCGAGTTTCGGATCCGAGGAAGAGCGGCTCCAGGCCCTCCACAGCAGAACAGGGGAGGCGTCGCAACATGGAATCGGAGGCCAGCTGCACGCGCCCTGCGATGACTACCAGTTCGACGTCACTCGAGGAAAGAGAATCTAGCCGTTCGATCGGACTAGCGCCGCCATCGCGAACTGCGATAACGTCTCCCACGCCGGATACAACGATCGAACCCTCGCCGCGGGTTAGGCGGAGAATTCGGGCCGGAGCTTTGGTCACCATGCGATAGATAGTTTCAGGGGCAATTGCGCAGCGCTGAATTGCAAATCGGATTTCGTCCAGCAGATCCCCGGCGGCCGTGAGCGACGAATCACTGCCCAGCGCAATACATCGAATTCTCCTCAGAAGCGCCATGTCGGGCAGCACGTTGAATAGCGTGTAATTTGACGATGGACAGACGATCAACGATGCGCCCCGCGCATTCATCAAAGCAGCACCTTGACTATCGATCGCAAGTCCGTGGACGAGCACGGTAAACGCATCGAGCAGGCCCAGCCGATCGAGTTCGCAGAGTTCGGCGCGAGCCAGTTCATCCACGCCCTCGCACGCATGAACGATGAATGGACAAGCCTTCGGTGTATTTGCGCGCGCGAGACTCAGGTCGCCGCCAAGTGCGACCGAGTGGGCCCAACCGTATTCTTCGACCACGCGAACCGGAAAGTCGCTTTGCTTCAATGCAGGCCAAAGCGGATTGTGATGCGCGACAGTGGTCACACCGGAAAGCAGGTTGCGAATTCCTCCCCACCACAGCCGAACATCCTTGCTCACCGCTCTATGCGTGACGATCAAGCCGGGGAATTTGCGGTGTATGTCCTCGCCCCACTCGATGTAATTTTTATACGGCGAGTCCGCAAGCCTCGGATATAACGCATACTCCAGGTGGTCGTGCGCGTTGATCAAACCGGGCATCAGCCAATAGCCCGAAAGATCGACCACGCTGTTGCGGCGAGCTGGAGCTCGCGCGGCCTGAGCACCCTTAAAAACGCGGCTGACGATGCCTTCCGAAATCTCGACGGATATGTGATCGGCGCTCCCGCCATCGGCGCAACGAGCTCCGCTGAGAACGATCGATTCGCCAAGTTTCCCCGCCGGAATTCCATCGTGTTTATTCATGCAGGTTCCTTCCGCGCGACAAAAATGCGAAACCTCGCAGGCTGGCGCCTGTTGCGCACCCTGGCGAGGTACGGACGCATCGCCCACCGAAGGCCGTAACTGGGTGAGTGAACAGTCCAGCGGATCGCCAGCTGCTCCTCGAACGTTTGCAGGCGTTCGTCGGTGAGGAATTCAATGCTCTCGAGCGATGCGGAGGCGGTGCCGTGCTTCTCCATGAAGTTCCTGCGGCGCTCCTGGACCATGTCGAAGCCGCTTTCGTCGCTGGCGTACCACGGAGTGTCGCAGATGACGAGGTAGCCTCCTGATTTGAGGCAACGCATCGCCTCTGCAAGTGCTGCGACGGCGTCTTCGGCATAGTGAAAGGACGCATTGAAAATGGCTGCGGCGAATTGTTCACTCTGAAAAGGCAGATGAGCCAGCTCCGCGCGAAAACGGGGGAAGAGTTTGGGTAAATGCTCTTGAAAATGCACTGCTGCGCCAAGTCCGTCGTATGAATTTGAGCGCAAGTCAACGGCAACAGGCCTGTAGCCGGCATTCGCCAGCCGAAAGCTCATCCAGCAGTTTCCCGCGCCGAGGTCGAGGATTAGCGCATTAGGCAAAAGAACAGGCGCCAGGACGCGCTTCATCAGATAGCTGAATGTGCGGGCCCTGATTCGCCATTGTTCGCTGTTTCGACCGGAAACATCGCGGTACGGAAGGGAGAGATAGAAATCGTCCCGATAGCTGCCCCGGCCTTCCGCGACCCGAATATGCTCGTAGTCCTCAACAAACTGGGCGTAATGCTCGGCTTTCGCCTGCGGAAGAGCGTCGATGATTCCGCCACCCTCACTCATTAAGAATCCGCACTTCGGGCAATCGAGCGCGGAAAGATTCGCTGTGCATCTGGGACAACTGAGGCGAAGTTCTTCTTTCCAGGCGTGGTTCGAGCCGGCCGCAATGGGTAGGGTGATTGTCATTTTCATATGAGCTGCGCAAGTCGGACTCTACTCGACCCTCGCGGCGACCAACTGGTTCACCGGCACGATTGAAGAAGCCGAGGGGCCGGGGAAGGCCTCCCCGGAGACGAATGCGTCGGCGTTGCGACTTTTCGGCTCCAACTCATCGACACGTTGCCACAACGCGTTGACCTCAGCAGAGCTTCTGGTTGGATAAGCCGCGTTCCAAGAATCAACCTCTGCGTGCAGCGCGTCGCGCACGGCACGATAGAACTCCGTGTTGTGAGACGCCTTGAACATGATGCAGAGGTCATCGCTGTCAGCCCAATTACGCTTGAGTCCGAGTTGCTCACGCACGCGCTCGTAAAACACCGTGCCGGGCAGGGGATACGAAAACGAGACACCGATTTCATTGGGGCGCGTTTCTCGCACGAATGAGATGGTCTCCTGCAACTCCTGCCAGGTTTCTCCGGGATAGCCAAACTGAAGAAAATAGCAGGCACGGATTCCCGCTCTCCCGAGGCGGGCACGCGCGCCCCTGACGGATGAAAGGTTGAGACCCTTGTCCATCGCATCCAAGACAGATTGCGACCCGGATTCGACTCCCATCCAGACTTCAGTGCATCCGGCGTCCTTAAGATTCGCCACCGTTTGATCCGTCATCAGGTTTGCGCGCGACTGAATCTTGAAAGAAAGCGATGCCCCGATTCTCAGGACCTCGCCGGCAAACGCGCTGACCCAGCCGTGGTCCAAAGCAAAGATGTCGTCGCCAAACCAGATGTGCTGGGCTCCAATGCTCTCCTTGAGAAACTTCATCTCAGCCGCAACGGCTGCCGGTGGGCGCAACTGGAACTGATTGCCTGAGATTGGCTTCGCACACCAATTGCAGTGGTAGGGACAACCTCGACTCGAGACCATATTGACTGAGAAATATCCGTGCCCATCGATCCATGCGCGGCGATAGGGCTCCAGGTCAATCAGGTCGCGCGCGGCAAATGAAAGCTCAGTCCAACGCGGATTTCTTGCGAGTCGTTGCGGGCCAGCGATGATTTGTCCTTTTTCATCGCGTCGCACGAGACCGTCGACCAGGGGGGGCTGCTCATTTCGCAGAATAGACAGGCAGAGCTTAACAAGCGTCTCCTCGGCTTCACCGCAGCAAACATAGTCGAACCCGTTCTGAAGAAACATGGCGGGATGGTCGGTTGCGTCGGATCCGTGAACAATCGTGACAGCGCCGATGGCATGCGCAGCCTCCGCCATTTTCCAGGCAACTTCGCGCATCCGCGTAAGGCACATCTTAGACAGAAAATTGAAGTCATCTTCGTAAACGGCCACAATCGCCGGCCGATGCTCGGCCAGCGCCTGCAAGAATGGTTGCGAAGATTTCTCGAGCATCGGGTCAAAGGCAGCTACTGAAATGCCATTGTCACGAAGTGCCGTAGCGGCATAAAGAGTTGCCAGCGGCATATACGGCTGCATCTTGCGCTGCTGTTTCGAGTCGTAAGCGAGGTGATAGGAATGGGTGACTAGGACATCTGCCATGTGTTGCCCCCGAGAGCCGCGGATATTTCGGGACCATGACCGATCCCATCGCCGTCCGCTTCGGATAAGTGCACGCCGTGATCCGTCCGATTGTCACGGATCGTGGAATCACTTGAAGAGCCGGACATATGGCCAAGCTTCTGGCGCTTGCAGGCGAGATACTGCGCGGAATAAGCATTGTGCGGCACATCGGCGCCGATCCGCTCGGCTATGCCAATTCCCGACGCAAGAACCGCGCGGACCTTTTCTGGATTGTTGGTGATTAGTCGGAGGGATCGGATTCGAAGGAAGCGCAGAATCTGAATGGAGACGACATAGTCTCGCTGATCTACGGCATGCCCCAGATGAAGGTTTGCGTCCACCGTGTCCAGTCCCTGATCCTGGAGCTCGTATGCACGCAGCTTTTCCATGAGACCGATGCCGCGGCCCTCCTGATGCTCGTAGATGAGCACGCCTGCGCCGTAGTCCGCGATCGCCCTCAACGCCAAATGAAGCTGATCGTGGCAGTCGCATCGCAGCGAATGAAAAACCTCTCCGGTTAAGCACTGCGAATGGATCCGTACTATCGGGGGGGAATTTACAACATCGCCGAGGACGAGCGCCAAGGCAGTTTCACCGGATTCCATCCCTGTGATCCTGTCGACCCGGTGAGCCTCGAATCCAAGCAGGCGAAACGTCGCCCAGCGCGTTGGGAGATACACGTCGGCAATCTGCTTCAACGACATATATGTGGGAGGGCGCGCCATTTCAGTCTTCGTGAAATGCGGCCTGATTCCTCGTAGTTGAAGCGTAGTTCGCTGCTTGGACGACCGTGTCTCCAGAATGTCTTGCCCTCGTCATTTCATTGTGCGGAGCGGATGCCGAGGAACCGATTGGAGAAATCTACGATCGCATCGAGGGCGGAGGCGCGGCACTGCGGAAAGCGGCGCTCGCCCCGTTTCGATGGCGCGGCGCCTCAACACAAGTCCGCCGCAACTGATACAGGACATGATCGCCCAAAGAGGCGAACGGGCGGGAGATCAGGCGGTCGAGAGCCTCCATTGCAGCAAGCAGGTCGCGATGACGCGTAATCCATGGCTCAGCGGCGCTAGGCGGCACAGCAATGCCTATACCCAACCGTTTTTCCATCACAAACCACGGAGCGAAGGAGCGGAGCAGATCAGCCTGCCGGTGATAGACCACTCGAAAGTCGCGGCCACCGAGCCGTGCAGCCGAATTGCCACGCCGGAGGCGCCGAAGAAGATTTCGTGCTCGCCCACGCAGCAGCTCGGTGATCGCTTCCCCCGGGCAAAATACTCCAAATACCACAAGCATCGCAGGGGCTCCGGGTTTGAGCAATCTTGCCAATCCTCGCGCTACGGGGCCAAGATCCGCG
>JASHSG010000177.1 GCA_030040935.1 Acidobacteriaceae bacterium
ATGATTGCGCTCGTTTTGACGCGGCACACAGTGTTGTGTGCCCAAGCAAGACGAAACTCTGAATGTGGTTTCGGTTGAAGGGATTCGTTTCTGGAGCGCAACGGATGGGCACCGCGGCAAGATAATCGGCTTCAGGGGCGGCCCTCAGATTGGCCAAGCGCAAATTGAGCCCGGAGGCTTTCTCTTCGGCGATGTTGACGGAGTTTGCGTCGTCCCGAGAGCGGCTGAAAAGGAGGTTCTGACCCGAGCATTCGAGAAACCACGCCGGGAAAAACCGGTACGCAAGGCCCTCGAAACGGGAATGCCGTCAAAAGTGGCCTTCGAGAAACACGGGATTCTCTAGATCTGGCGTACCTACTGTCGCATTTGTCGCAACCGGCTCGGACCCGTAGAATGACCGGAGGAGCGGCGGGTTCGCCTTCTCGGTCTCCGGAAATCGATGAGTGAACAAGAAACAGAAGCTTATCCCCAGATGCAGCCCGTTTCGCCGGCGTGGGACAAAATCGAGCGGGCGCGGCATCCGCAGCGCCCATATCCCATGGATTTGATTGAGCGAATCTTTACGGATTTCAGCGAGATTCACGGGGATCGCGCCTTTGGTGACGATGAAGCTGTGGCATGCGGCATGGCGCGGCTGGGCGACGAAGAGGTAATGGTGATTGGCAACCGCAAGGGAGGGAACACCAAGGAACGGGTGCGCCGCAACTTCGGCATGCCACATCCGGAGGGATACCGGAAGGCGCTGCGGGCCATGAAGCTGGCAGAGAAGTTCAATCGACCGGTAATCACCTTCATCGATCTGCCCGGAGCATATCCTGGCGTTGGAGCAGAAGAGCGCGGCCAAGCTGAAGCCATCGCGCGCAATCTACGCGAGATGGCACGGTTACGTGTGCCCACCATTTCAGTCATCAGCGGCGAAGGCGGATCTGGCGGAGCGCTGGCGCTGGCCGTGAGCGACCGCGTGCTGATCCTCGAGAATGCGCTGTACTTTGTTATCACTCCGGAGTCCTGTGCCGCGATCATGTGGCGGGATGCGGCGCACAAGCAGGCGGCCGCCGAGGCGATGCGCATCTCGGCACCGGAGGTCGCCGCAGTGGGCTGCGTGGATGAGATCGTTATTGAGCCACCGCAGGGTATCCACGTCGACCGCGAAGCCGGAGCCGGAGTTCTGGGTTCGGCACTCAAGAAACACCTGGCTGACCTGAAGGCTATGCCCGTCGGTGCGCTGGTTTCCGCGCGGCAGCAAAAATTCCGTAACATCGCGCAGTTTTATACGCAAAGCTGAATCCGCGAGCTTCCTTGCGGCCGACAGGAAAGTGAACGCGGTAACCATCATGCATGATCGGGTTAATGTGCAGGGCAGACGCTGCGCGGGGCATCAAGGCGCGTGCTCCGGACTGCGTGCGAGGCGGAGTCGAATATGAACGAATCCGGCTCCATGAGCGGCCGCTTACGCGCCTATCTTCAATTCCTTACCGCGATCCTCTATTTCTTTTTTGCGCGATCGCTGGCATTTCATGGCGCTGAAGGATTGGTGAGCGATGCATGGCTGCCACTGGTCGCGCAGGCCATGCTCGTGTTTCTGCTGTTGCTGGGATTTGCGGCTATGGGCTTCTGGTTCAACCGACAGAATCATCCCATTGATGAGCAGGGATTGCCGCGGCGCGAAGGCTGGCCGCGCGAGATGGGACTGGGAATCGCGATGGGGTGGGGGGTGGCGGTGGCGTGTATGCTGCCCATCAGCGTTGTTGGCGGCATTGCCATCTCTCTCGTCACGCAGCCATCGTCGTGGGCCTGGCTTCTGGTGGATGCGGTGTTTTTCGCGCTTGCCACTCTGGCCGAGGAGGTTGCCTATCGCGGCTACGCTTTCCAGTGCTTTATTCGTGCCGTTGGGCCGGTCGGGGCCATGCTTGGATTTGCCGCTATTTATGCGATCATGCAGGCACTCAATCCCGGCGCCAGCCGCACGAGCGTCATCGTCTCGATTGCGTTCAGCCTCTTGCTCTCCACAGCCTACCTGCGGACCCGCGCCCTATGGACGAGCTGGGGCCTTAATCTGGGCTGGAAAGCGAGCCGGGCTCTGATTTTCGGCCTTTCTGTGAGCGGAGTCGGCAGCCAATCGCCAGTGGTGCAGGGTGACCCCATGGGGCCGCTGTGGCTTACCGGCGGAGCCTACGGGCTAGACGGCAGTTGGCTGTCGTGCATCGTTCTTCTAGCCTCTATCCCGGTGCTGCTTCGCGTCACGCGAGATCTGGATTTCCGCTACAACGCGCCGGTCATTGTGCCGGCCGGAATCCCGGTCGACCTCGATGCCGCAGCGCGCGCGCAGCACGAGGCGGCCATGGGCGCGGCGGCGCCCGCACCCCCCGCACTGGTGCAGATCGATAAACAGGGAACGCGAGGACAGGGAGAAGCGAATAGGGCCCAGGCGCCAGAGGAAAAGCCCGCTGCGAACGAGCTACCTAGAACTTGATACCGGGCCCATTGCCGGCTGCGGCGGTCTCGTTGCCGCACTACCTTTGCTATCGACCGCTGTCCTTGCGCCTCTGACGTTTGCACTCCCAGATGCTCAATTCACGAACCCTTGCTTCATTGGCCCCCAGTCCGGGCCTTACCCCGATTTGCCATTTCTGGCTGATTGGCGCTAACGTTTGCCTATCGATGTTCGTCGCAGCCATGGGAGGCTCCCATGAACCGGCGTTACCCGGCCCCAGGTATTGATACCGCAACGCAATCAGCTGCATTCGCAAGGCCGGGCATCGGTTTGCGCCTGGTTCTGGCGGGCTGCGCGTTTGGCTCATTGCTGACGGCTGCCTGGTCAAGCGCCCAGGTCATGACCATCGATACCGGTGAGGGCAAAGGCCCCGCGGCCAGCACGGCGAGCGCGCCGGTGGACCGGCAGTATGCGCAGATTACGCCGACTCACGTGGACTTGCCCAAGACCGAGCTGGACCCTAAGACACGGCTTCAGCTCATTCGCGACATGCAATCGGAACAGGGATTCGCCAACCGCCCGTTTCCCCGCGGCCACAAGGGACTCACGCTCCAGGCCAATGGCAAGCTGGAGCCGGCCGGCGTGAACTATATGAACATGGTGATCAACGAGGGACTGTCTGCGAAGCCCGGCACGCGCGTCGTGGTCACAGATGTGAGGATCGACCGCTCGAAGATCGTCCTGGACTTTGACGGAGGTCCAGACGCGAAACACCGCTTCCTGCGCCACATTCAAGTAACGGCGGGCCCGGAGATAGGCGACCCGGATCTCGATCCGTCGCTGATCGATCAGTCGGGCGATCCGGCGGGCTCGCGCATCACGCTGGCATTTTCAAGTTATGTTCCCGAGTTGACCGCGGCGCAGGTGAAGTCTCTGCTGAATCCGCTGATTTCCTTCGATGTGAAGACGCCGATCCAGGCCTACACCGACACGCTGCCGCCGGCTTTGAAAGACGCCATTCTCAGCCACAAGGTGCTGGTGGGAATGAACACCGACATGGTGATGTTCGCCAAGGGGCAGCCGAACACGAAGTCGCGCGAGATGGAAGGGCAGATGCCGTTTGAAGAGTGGGTGTACGGCGCACCGCCAGAGGAAGTGGATTTTGTCCGCATCAATGGCAACCGCGTGATCCGCGTGGAGATTGCGAAGCAGGGGCAACCGCTCGAGATCTTTACCAAGGACGTGGTATCACCGATGCTGATCGCCGCCGGGACGCCGGAGTTGGCCCAGACCCAGACGCGCACCGTCAAGGAAGGCGACGTGGAGATCGATCCCAACAAGCAGGAGGCCCCCGCGCCGCCGAGCCTGCGGAATCCCGGAGAGAAACTGCCGACCGACAACGACAGCACAGGAGTGATGCGCCCGGTCGAGTTCCCCAAGCCGCATCCCGACGATATGCCGGGCTCGAATCCGGATGAGCAGTCGAGCACGCCACCGAGCAGCCAACCGGCACAGCCTGGAAGCGCGCAGCCCGCGCCACAGAATTCCCCGTCCCAGCCATCGAGCGGAACGCAGGGAGCTCCTGCCAGCACCGCGCCGGCCGGCGAAAAGCAGCCGCCGCCAGCCGCGTCGAACCAGCTGGTTCAGTCGGGGACGGCGAGTGCTGTGAAAAACTAGCGAGGCAAAAAGTAGCAAGGCTGCGAGTCAGCCAAGTCAGCGGCTCGGCGGAGCCAGCGAAGCCGGCAGGATAAAGCGCCAACCGCCGGGCATTTTCCCCTTGCCGCGACCAGGTAGTTACTCATCTGCAACCGGGGGCCCCCCGGTCAGACTTTGAGAATAAAGTCTCTCTATTCATGAAGATGGCGCGGCAAGGCACCCTAAAGTCCTGATTCTAAACTGACTTCTCGGCAAAGTCCAGACAGCAAAGGAGTTAGGCCAACCTGCCGGCTTTGATTGCCAATTGCCAATCGATTGAACCGCGACCTTTGGATCGGACTGAACGGCGATCATGGGACCCATTGTGCGCTTAGCCGGCATAATTTCCAGCAAACTCGGTGAAAAAGGGGCCAAGGATTAAGGAACAGGGAATGAGGGACTTATGCAAGGGATGTCAATTTATTTTCGCCCGGAGGGCTTGACAAGGAAGGCAGTGAGCGAAGGAACGGGGGAAAGAGTGACCAAGCCTGGCCCAGGATTGCGTTCGGGCCCGCGTCTGTCAGAGCGTGGGCGGTTCAGCGGGGGAGCACCTGGTAGCGTGCTGTCATTCCGGCCAGCATGTGGTCGGAGATGTGGCAGTGGTAGAGCCAGATGCCCGGATCGTCCGGAACCATATCGGCGGTGATCATCTGCGCGGATGTGACGTCCAAAACATCGGTGCGCTGGCCGCCGACCAGGACCGTGTTGCCGTGCCAGTGCGGCGTGTGCGCGTTGTTGAAGTCGCCGAGCGTAGCCACGTACCAGCGCACGTGATCGCCCGCGTGCATGGTCATCATGGGATCGTTGCCGTAGATGAATCCGTTAATGGACCACTTGACATTGGTATCGTAAAAGCCCTGCCCTGCGACGGTGCCTAAAATCCCGTCCGCATTTACGGGCTTGGTCTCGTAGCGATTGAGCTTCGCGGGATCGGCGATATGCGCCTTGATGTTGTCGTCGAGATACCAGCTTTCGTTCTCGTTAATGGCGATGAAGATCGTAACGAACTGTTCATCGACGTCCTTCGGCTTGCCGTCGGGGCGCGCCATGCCGCGGCGCGTGATGACCAGGCCGCCAAAGAGGCCGCTGGCTACGTCGCGCAGCTCGTCGCAGTGCGAGTGGTAGAGCCAGAACAGCGAGCTGGGATCGTTTGGCCCAGGGCCAGCGCGCTCTGGAACCTGCCAAGTGTACGTGTGGGTTGCGCCGGGCGCGACGCAGCCGCCCCGCTCCTCCATGGCCCCGCTGCCGCCGTTGTAGTTCGCCCCTTCAGAGTCCTTTTCATAAAGAACTCCGTGCGGATGCATGCCGTAGGGATGCGTGGCGTTGTTCTTGAAGACGACCTTAATCGTGTCTCCGACTTCGGCGTAAAGAATGGGCCCAAGAATGCCGAGGTACGCGTCTCTCTCCCCGCGGGGCTTGATTTTGGTGAACGTGGCGTCGGTGTACTCGTGGTAGATGGCTTTCTTATAGACGCGGCCGATGTGGTCGGCGCTGGTTTCAGTGAATCCTTTGGCAACATCGTCGAAGGGCATGCCCATGGCCTCGTCGCGGCCCGAGGGCGCGTAGTCCCAGTCGACTTCGTCGGCGGCGACATAGTAGGTGCGCATTTTCCCGGCGTGGGCCGCGGTTGCGGCGTGAAGGGCATGGGCACAGAGGATGACGAGCGCGAGGCAGCTGAAGCCGATCGCGGCGCGGCGGAGAACCTGCGTGGTCATTCTTCCTCCGGTGAACGGGTTGAGGCGCGTGGGAATAAGGGAACGAGTCGCCGCGCGGGCAACAGGCGGCTTATAGGCTGCGTCAGTTAGGTATCGCCTCTTGAGGGTCCGGGGAAGATACGGGGCCATTCTACGTGGGGCGCGCGACCGAAGCAAGCAGGAATGTTCATATAGACTGGAAGGAGCAGACAAAGGGGAGAATCAACACAGATGGCGAAGATTGCTAAGACAGGCGACCGCAAAAAGGTGATGGACACGACAAAGTCGACGGACTGCCCGAAGTGCGGCAAGCCGACACGGATTGTGAAGCGCGTAAAGGATCGCGAGAGGGGCGTTCCGGGCGGAGTGTATATTTCATGTTCCGTATGCGAGTTCTACGAGAAGCTTTAAGCGTTGGTTGAGGTTCTATTCACCAGAAAGGCCCGGCGATGAGCCGGGCTTTTTGCTTTCAGGACGTGAACCAAGGAGCCGGGGCAGAGCAGACGGACTACGGCAGAGAGAGCGAAAAGAGACGAGGCATTGCGGTCTTTTTTCTCATGAGGCGAAGCCGATTCGGGTAGCGCGCGGCAGCGCCAATCTGCGGCCCTCGAGAGGTGAGACCGCCAACCCATGGATTCCGGGAACCTCGAAGCCATCCTTTGCGTACACCACACCAACGGGAGAACTCGATGAAGAGCTTTTTTCGCCTCACCCGCTTCGCGGCCTTGCTTTGCCTGACCGGCTGGCTCGGCCAAGCGGCCGCGCACGCGGCGCCAAAAGGCACCTCCGGCGCCATTGTGATCGTCTTCAAGGACGGTCATCGCCAGACAATCAGCCTCACCGACATTGACCGCGTCGAGTTTGCAGGAGGGTCTTCCCCGGCCTCTGACGATACTTTCAACTCCAGAGTTCCCAGCCGCGGCAGGTACGTCGGGAAATGGGAGTGCGGCGACGGCCAGGGGAATAACTTCTATATCACTTTGAACGACGATGGCACCGCATTCAGGTCAATCGGCGACGTGCGGGGCCACTGGGAGTATGTTGACGGCGAGGCGCGCGCGACGTGGGACGACGGTCGGCAGGACGCGATTCGGAAGTTCGGATCGCAATACTTCAAGTTTGCGTACGGGGAGGGCAAGTCGTTCACCGACGAACCGGATAATGTGACCCGCGCGCACAACACGACGGCTGGCCCGGTGTAGGCCGCAGGCCTGCTACAACGCCCGAGCCATCTCCTCAAGTACCATTTCCGCCGCCTGGGCAGGTTTGGGCGCTTGTGTGATCGGGCGGCCGACAACGAGGAAGCTTGCGCCGTTGCGGAGGGCTTCTGACGGAGTTGCCGACCTCTTCTGGTCGTTCGTTTCAGAGCCCGCCGGGCGGATTCCCGGAACGACCAGGATGCCGTCCGGACCAGTGAGCCGGCGGAGCGCGGCGACCTCTTCGGGAGAGCAGACAAAGCCACGAACTCCTGCTTTCAGGCACATGCGACCGAGCACCGTGACTTGTCGGGCAGGCGAGCGATTCACGCCAGTAGCCTTCAGGGCCACTGCGTCCAAGCTGGTGAGCACCGTGACAGCGAGGAGCTGAGGAGGATTCCGGACTCCATCGAGAGCGGATTTGGCGGCGGCCAGCATGGCTGGCCCTCCGGCCGCGTGGACGTTGACCATCTTCACGCCCCATGAGGCGGCGGAGCGCACGGCTCCAGCCACGGTGTTGGGGATGTCGTGAAACTTGAGATCGAGAAAGACGGAGTGGCCGGCTGCAACGAGGGGTTCGACGGCAGCGGGACCGGCGGCAGTGAAGAGCTCGAGCCCAACCTTAAACCATCGGCAGGCACCCTCGAGCTTCTTCACCAACTCGGAGGAGGCAGCGGCGTTGGGCACGTCGAGAGCCACGATCAGGCGTTCGCGCGCCCAGTCGATCTTGTCCGCAAGAGGCGCGCGAGCCGCGGCAAACGGCGAGTTTAACCGCTTGGGGATGGGCATACCTCGATGCTAAACGACGGGGACGCCGGGGGTGAGGGAGCGTGGGAAGCGCAGAGATACGATAAGAAGAGAGTGATGACGAGGTTGAACGCGGGGTTAAGGGCGAGTTGCCGGCGAAGATCGCTGGCGGCGATGTGCATGTTGGCGGGCGCACTCGTGCCCGCAGGCGGTTTGGCTCGCGCCGCGGCTGTGGACACGAACCCGATGAACTATGACCCGCAGGTTCGCGCGGCCTTCAAGGATTTCTACAATCTCGATTATCCCGGCGCCGTGCGGAGCTTTGAGCGCTATCATGCCGCGCATGCAGGCGACCCTCAGGCAACGGCGTACCTGCTCGATGCGATCGTCTTTCAGGAGCTTTACCGCCAGGATCTACTGGACACGACCTTTTACGCGAATGATGGATTTTTGACGGGCCGGCACGCGACCGAGGAGGATGCGAAGAAGCGCGACCAGATTTTTGCGCTGGCCGACGAGGCGGTCGAGGAAGCGGATTGGCGGCTGAGCCGGAATCCCAACGACGTGAACGCTCTGTTTGCGCGGGCCTGGGTGCGCAGCCTGCGATGCACGTATGTGGCGATGGTGGAGCGGGCGTACGGGACGGGATTTCGCCTGGCGACGAAGGCGCGAGACGACGCAGCGCGCGCGCTGGAGCTGGACCCGGAATATGTGGATGCAAAGCTGATCACGGGGGTTTATGAGTACGTGGTGGGCGCGCTGCCCTGGCCTTTCAAGCTGATGATCGGTTTCGCGGGCATTACCGGATCGAAGGCTACAGGCCTGGCCATGCTGCGCGACGACGGAGAGCGCGGCGTGCTGACGGGCGTGGACGCAAGAACAGCGATCGCGCTGTTTCTGCGCCGCGAGGCGAAGTACGACGAGGCCATTCAGGTGGTGATGCAGCTGAAAAGCGAGTATCCGCACGATTTCCTGTTTTGCCTTGAAGATGCCAATCTGCGCAAGGACGCGGGTCAGGGCATGAAAGCAGTGGATGCGTATCGGCAGATTCAGGCAGACAACGCCAAGCCGGGTTACTTTATCGATGCGCGCATGGAACTGGCCAACTACGGGCTTGGAGATGCGCTGCGCGGCCAGCGGCACGACGATGAAGCCGCGGAAGCTTACGAGCAGGCGGCAGGGACACCCGGCGTGAGCCCGGAGTTAAGGATTCGCTCGCTGCTGAATGCCGGCGAGTGCCGGGATTTGGCTGGGCAGCGCGAAACTGCTATCCGCGATTACCGGGCGGCCATCGACGCGGGGCCGAGCACTTCGCGTGCCGATGTTGCGAGGCGGTATCTGAGGTCGCCGTACAGAGAAGCGGGGACAAGGGACTAAGGGACTGCGAGACTGGCCGGGAACCGGAGGGGATGCGGATTCGTATGATGAAAGCAGCGAGGCTTGTCCTCCGGAGGGGTGACGATGGCGGCCTATTGTCAGCAATGCGGTAGCGCTCTGCATCCGACGGCGCGGTTTTGCTCGGGGTGCGGAGCAGTTGTGCCGGCAGCGCCAGCCATGCCGGGGCGGCCGCTGATCCGGCCACACGAGGGGCGCATGATTGGCGGTGTTTGCCTGGCGTTCGCGCGAGCCAACGGATGGGACGTTGCGACGGTTCGGATCATTACGGTGATCGGATTCTTCCTTTCCAGCGGGCTGGTCGGAGTGGCCTATGTGGCCGCATGGATCGGCATTCCCGAGGAGACATTGCCATATCCGGGAGCGTATCCTCCCCGAATATGATCTCGGGCGTCAACGGTGAGTACGTATCCGCCAGCGCGCGGCTGAGTTACAGTGAGGCGGGGGAGGGGCTGGCGGTTGTCTTGCTGCATCCGACGCCGCTCGACCGCGAATATTGGCGGCCGCTTACGCGCGAACTGGCGGGCATTCGCGCCATCGTTCCAGACCTGCGCGGACACGGACAATCGGAGCTGGGATCGGGACTGCCGGCGGGAGGCTTTACGCGAGTTCCCGCCGCGCCGGTGCTGACGATGGCACAGCTTGCGACGGACGTGATCGCTCTGCTGGATCAATTGAAGATTTCCAAGGCAGTTTTTGGCGGCTGCTCCATTGGCGGCTATGTGCTGCTGGAGATGTGGCGGAGGTCGCCCGAGCGCATGCTTGGGATGATGTTTGTGTGCTCCAAGCCGCAGCCGGATGCGGAGGCAAACCTCGCCAAGCGAATGGAGACCATCGCACGGGCGCGCGCGGACGGCGTTGCAGCGCTGTTCGACGGTATGGCGCAGAACACAGTGGCGCCGTCGGTTCGGCTGGACCGGCCCGACGTGGTGAGAGAGGTGAGGGCGCAGATGACGCTGACGGCTGCGGCAGTGGTTGCAGTGCAGGCGGGACTGGCGGCGAGGCCGGACTCGGTTCCGACGGTGGCGACCATTCGCGTGCCGGTGCTGGCGATCGCAGGGGCAGAGGATGCAGGCGTGACAGCGGCGGAGATGGAGGCATTCCGCGCGGCTCCCGGCGGATGCGAGTTGCATGTGGTGCAGGGCGCCGGCCATTTTGCGGCGTACGAGCAGCCGAAAAAGGTAGCTGCGCTGATGGCGCCGTGGCTGAGGCAGTTTGGGTAGGG
>JASHSG010000178.1 GCA_030040935.1 Acidobacteriaceae bacterium
CAAGGCCATGGCGACCGCCGATACGATTGGCTTCGAGCAGCAATTCGACGGGATCGGCGAACTGACGGCCGTTCAGCGCCGCGGGGGAACCTTCTTCGAAGCGAATCGCGACCTCTTCGCGCTTGATGTCGACGTCATCGCGCCAGAACGCCGCGCCCATGATCGGTACGACGATTTTGACCGATGTCGAAAGATGCTCGAGATCTTTGGCTTCGTGGGTTGCGCCGAGCATGTTCGAATCGGTGGAGTAGGCTTTTTCCGCCGGCATTTTGTAGGCGAAACCAGAGCGATGCATGAATGCCGACATTTCCGCGCGCCCGCCGAGCTCGTCGATGAAGGCAGCGTCGAGCCAGGGCTTATAGACCTGGAGATTCGGGTTCACGAGCAGCCCGTAGCGATAGAAGCGCTCAATATCGTTGCCCTTGAAGGTTGAGCCGTCGCCCCAGATGTGGACGTCGTCTTCTTTCATGGCGGCAACGAGCAAGGTTCCGGTGACCGCGCGGCCGATGGGCGTGGTGTTGAAGTAGGGAACACCGGCGGTGGTGATGTGAAACGCGCCAGACTGCAAAGCGGCGATGCCTTCGCGAACGAGCGGGCCCCGGCAGTCGATGAGGCGAGCTTTCTCAGCGCCGTAGACGAGAGCGGCGCGCGGAATCGAATCGTAGTCGGTTTCGTCGGGCTGGCCGAGGTTGGCGGTATAGGCGTAGGGAATTGCGCCCTTCTGCTTCATCCAGTGCAGGGCGGCCGAAGTGTCGAGCCCGCCCGAGAAGGCGATGCCGACTTTTTGTCCGACGGGCAGCGATTCGAGAATGACCGGCATGCTTGCAAGACCTCAAAACGATAGTTCACAGTTCGTTGTTCACGGCACCCGGTTCGGAGTTCATAGCGCCTGAGCTTGTCTCGCTGCGAACTTCGTAACGCGAGCCATGAGACGATTATTGAAACTTCTCCACATTCACGAATCCGCCCAGCAGCAAAAGCAACAAAGCCTTCTGGACGTGCAACCGGTTCTCGGCCTGATCGAAGACAATCGATTGCGGGCTGTCGATGACGGCGTCGGTCACTTCTTCTCCACGGCGCGCGGGTAGGCAGTGCATGAACACCGCCGTGGGCGAGGCTTTGGACATGAGCGTTTCGTTTACCTGATACGGGCGGAAGATCGGGGCGCGCTTCGTGGACTCGTGCTCAAAGCCCATGCTGACGCAGACGTCGGTGTAGACCGCGTCCGCGCCTTCGACGGCTGCGCGCGCGTCCTGCATCAGCCGCAACTCGCCGTGATTTCTTCCCGCGATCTCGCGCGCGGCCGCCACGATTTCGGCCTTCGGTGAATAGGCGCGCGGCGTGGCCACCGTAACGTTCGCGCCCAGCTGCGCGCCCGTCAGCATGAGCGAATGGCATACGTTATTGCCGTCGCCCACATACGTGAAGTTGAGTCCAACAGCCGAACCAAAATGCTCTTCGAGTGTCATGAAATCGGCGAGCGCCTGGCACGGGTGCTCAACGTCAGAGAGCGCGTTGACAACCGGCACGCGCGAGTTGGCGGCCATCTCTGTGATCGTGTCGTGCGCGTAGGTGCGGAGCACGATCACGTCGACCCAGCGCTCGAGGTTGCGCGCCACATCGGCGATGGTCTCGCGCTCGCCGAGGGGCGAGTTCGTCTGGTCGACAAAGATGGCGTTGCCGCCCATGGTGTTAATGCCGGCCTCGAACGCCAGGCGCGTGCGCAGGCTCGCCTTCTCAAACATGAGCACCATCTGCCGGGCGTCGAGAGCGTGGCTATACTCGCGCGGATTTCGCTTGACGTCGTGCCCCAGCTTCATCAGGGCGCGCACTTCGCCGCTCGACAGATCGGCAATCGAGCAGAGATCCTCGCCCGCCATGCGCGTGGCCGCGCCCAGGACGTCCGGATCCTTTTCGATCGAAAGCGCAGGCTCCTTGCGTTCCATGATTGTTCTGCTAGCCATGATGATGACCTCCCGCCGGCGCGTTGTGCGCCGCGGCGTGTTCTGTGAAAATCTCGTCCAGCGCGGCAATCGCTGTGTCGACATGGGAACGATTGAGGATATACGGCGGCAAAAAGCGCAGCACAGTGTCGCTGGTGCAGTTAATGAGAATGCGGCGCTTCATCATTTCTGCGACCGTTAGCTTGGCGAGTTCCGCCGAATCCAGCTCGGCGGCGATCATCAGGCCTTTGCCGCGGACGTCGGCGATGGCGTCGTGGCGAGCGGCGAGCTTGCGCAGGCGCTGCATGAAGTAGTTGCCGACCTGGGTAACTTGCGCCAGCAAGCCTTCTTTTTCGATGGTGTCGATCACGGCAATGCCCACTGCGCACGCTAACGGCCCTCCACCGAACGTGGTGCCGTGCATGCCGGCGTGCATCACGCGCGCCACTTCTTCCGTGCAGAGCACGGCGCCCAGGGGAAGGCCGCCCGCCAGGGGCTTCGCCAGCGTCGTCACATCGGGTAGAACGCCGTAGTCCTGATAGGCGCACCATTTCCCCGTGCGGCCCATACCCGACTGGATTTCGTCGATGATCAGCAATGCGCCGGTTGAGGTTGCCAATGCGCGAGCCTCGGTGAGAAACTCCTGCGTCAATGGGCGAACGCCGCCTTCGCCCTGAATGCTTTCGACGAGGATGGCGCAGACTTCGCTGGAAAACTTCGCGCGCAGATCCGCGACGTCGTTGAAGCGCACGAATTCGACGCCTGGAACCGCAGGCGCGAACGGCTCGCGATACTTCTCCTTGAAGGTAGTCGACATCGCGCCGAAGGTCCGGCCATGAAAGCTCTGTTCAAGGGCAAGAAACTTTGTGCCGATGTTTGCGCCCTCACCGCGCCTCAGTCCCGCGTAGGCGCGCGCCAGCTTGAGCGCGCCCTCCCAGGCTTCAGTGCCTGAGTTCGAGAAGAAGGCGCGGTCGAGTCCGGTGCGTTCCGTGAGGCGCAAAGCAAGTTCCGCCTGGCCCTCGTGATAGTAGAGATTCGAGGTGTGGATGAGCGCCCTGCTCTGGCGGGCAATGGTATCCACAATGGCCGGATGGTTATATCCCAGCGCGTTGACACCGATGCCGCTCAGCA
>JASHSG010000179.1 GCA_030040935.1 Acidobacteriaceae bacterium
GTTGATTTGACTGCCGCGCTTGATGAACGCTTTGGAACCGAAGTTGCCAAGAGCCCGGCCGGTGGTGGCTTTGTTCTCGCACTCTCTCTTCTTAGAGCGAATCTACTACCTGCACTCTGCAAGTTCATGTTCTGGGAGAATGGATGCATATTCGGCGGAATCACCGCAGAGGAGCGAGCCACTCGTTGGGAAATGCACTACGCATTCTTGATGCCCGGTGTTGGCTGGATCGACGTTGAGCTTTCACTTCCGATCGAGATAACCACTCTGCCGAGTATCACTGCGGAGGTGCATGCTGCAGACTGGCACGAGCGCGAAATAGAGGACCTGTTCGGAATCCATTTCGAAAACCACCCTAGGTTGGGCGATTTTGTTCTCCACGACCAGATCTGGCGCGAAGGTATTGACCCGATGCGCAAGAGTTTTGTCGCGAGTCGCCCACCACTTGAGCACAAAGTCGATCTGGAATGGCAACCCTTACTTATAGTGGGAGATCCTGGTTCCTTTGCTATGCCAGTAGGGCCAGTCTATGAAGGTGGGGTCGGTGAATCCCTCCACTTCTTGTTGGAGACTGTGGGAGAAGACGTGATTCGTGCGGTCCCGCGCCTTTTCTATAAATACAGGGCGGTTGAGAAGATCGCCGAAGGCCGAACAATCTTCGATGCACTCCTACTCGCTGAGCGCTTCGCCGCGACTTCGGCATTTGCTCATTCCTTCGCCTTCTGTCAGGCAGTCGAAAGGATCTGCGCCGTTGACGCTCCTCCGCGGGCTGTCGCACTTCGCGTCCTGCTCGCAGAGCTCGAAAGGTTGAGACATCATGCGGGTGCGATCGCGGCAATCTGCGAGTCCACTGCATTGGCCGTCTCTTTCGCCCAAGCCTCAATCATCGAAGAGAACTTGTTACGGGCTTCCTGTGTCTTTGCTGGTCATAGGTACCTATTCGGCTTGAACACTCCTGGCGGCTTGAATCGCGATTTTGGATCGGAACAGTGTGCAAGGTTACTTGCGGCAGTCGATACGGCTGAGAGCGACCTTCGTGTCTTAGAAAGGCGATTGCGTTTTAGCAGCAGCTTCCTGGACCGACTTGAGGATGTTGGAGTGGTAATTGGTGAAAGCGCCAGGGACTTGAATCTCGTGGGGCCCATTGGCCGGGCATCCGCTCAAAACTGCGATCTGCGCAAAGCATGTCCCTATTCAGGCTACAGTCGGTATGCATTTGACGCTCCGTCAGAGACTGAAGGTGACGGCTACGCAAGGCTTCGCGTGCTCTTCGCAGAGGCGGCGCAATCGACGAAACTCATTCATCAGGTTGTCCCAACATTGGAGGACGGGCCTGTTCGCGTTTCCTGTGAAGTGCACCGCGCGGGCGCTGCCCTTGGCTGGACCGAGGCGCCGCGGGGTGCCGCGATTCATCGGTTGCGAGTGAACGAAAAAGGTGTCGTCGAGCGATATCGGGCCGTGACTCCCTCGTTCAATAACTGGCTCGGGTTTCACGTTGCGGCGGAGGATTTTGCGTTTCAGGATTTCCCGATCATTCTTGCGACCTTTGGGCTGTCCGCAACGGAATGCGATAGGTAGAGGTGGGCTCAAGATGAGCTTCTGGTTTTGGCACGGACTTCGGAAAGGCATTCAATCCACTCGCTATCCCGCGCGAGTGGAAAGTACGCCGGGAGTGTCACCGGGGCGTCCTGTGAACACGGACTTCTCGACCGATTCAGCGGCTCAACTCGCGGCAGAAATCTGTCCGACTGATGCAATCGTTGCCCATGGAAAGTCGACATTCGTCAATCACGGGAAATGTGTGCATTGCCAACTGTGCCGCTATTCCTTGCAGTCCCCGATGGATTGGGAGACTGGTTACGAATGGAGTCGGATCCCTGCAAACCAAACGGAATCGAGTGCCTTGCCATCGCCATTTGCGAAGTCGATGCACATCATGGTTGTGGATGCCGGAGATTGCGGCGCTTGCCTGCACGAGGTAAAGCAACTCAACAATCCTCTTTACAACATGCACCGGCTCGGACTGTTCCTCACTGCCACGCCACGAACTGCGGATGTTTTGCTCGTTGTAGGCCCCGTCAGCGAAAACATGCGTGGCCCTCTGCTCAAAACCTGGGAAGCGATGCCAACTTCCAGGAAAGTGCTTGCCGTCGGAACCTGTGCGATTTCAGGGGGCGTGTTTGGCAAGAGTTTTATGTGTGCTTGTGGGGTTGGGACGGTCTTGCCGGTCGATTTCGAGGTTCCCGGAAACCCTCCGCCGCCTCTAGCGATTCTACATGGACTCCTTGTTGTCGCAGGAAGAAAGTCATTGAAGACTCCTACTTCGATTTCTGAAGGGAGAGCCTGACCTATGTCCTGGATGACTAAACCGATGTTGGTTGCGATCTTTGTTGTTTGTCTCGGAGGAGTCTGCTTCTCTGCTTTATTGGGCCGCAAGCGCGTTCCCTCGGTTTTGGCCATCGCAGGGGTGCTCTCGGCTGTTTTGATGGTCCTTGCATCGGCGACCGTGCTGCTGGGCCAGCCCTATGAGGCCGGGCTCTGGATGCTGAACGGGTTTGGCCGTCTCACAATCCACATCGACCCGCTTTCGTCAATCTTTCTTCTCGTTTCAGGAATCGTATACTTTTCCATCTCACTGTTCTTGGGAAGTTTCCTCAAGAAACAGACAGACGGGGCACATCCCAATGTGCTTTTCTCGGTTCTGTACTTCGGGCTCGTGGCCTCTGTAGTTCTGATTCTCATAGCTGGCGACACCGTCCTCTTTCTGATTAGCTGGGAATGCATGTCCATCCTTTGCTTTTTGCTAATCAACTACCATCCGCGTCGACAGTCTGACAAGTCTGCCGGTTACATCATGCTCGCGATGAGTGAAGCCGGCTTTCTTACGGTCGCAGTTGCATTTTTGCTGATTGCTCGTTCCGCTGCCGATTTCTCGTTTTCGGCTCTGCGTGCTGCAAGCGGAATGGTCTCCCCACAGGCGCTCTGGTTTGCCTTCGTGCTCAGTTTCTTCGGCTTTGGGGTAAAAGCCGGCCTTGTACCAGTTAATTTCTGGCTCCCGCGATCCTATACTGCAGCACCGTCCGTCTTCGTGCCGGTCTTTGCAGGCGTCACACTCAATCTTGGTTTCTATGGGATTTTGCGCCTTAATGCGGATCTAATGCACGCTGGATACGGGACCGGGCTCGTGGCGCTGATCACCGGCAGCATTACAGCTCTGGTGGGCATCCTATACGCGACAACAGACAACGACCTGAAAACAATGCTTGCGCACAGCTCCATCGAGAATGCCGGCATTATCGTCGCTGCGCTTGGAGCTTTCTTGATATTTCGGGCATTCGGCCAACCGGCCGCCGCGGCACTCTCAATTTCCGCGGCGCTCTACCACATGGTGAATCACTCGGTATACAAAACGCTGCTCTTTGAGGGAGCGGGACATGTGGAAGCGGCAGCAGGTACCCGCGAAATGGACCAGCTCGGCGGGTTGGCCAAACTGATGCCTGCCCTATCGGCAATATTTCTTGTGGGCTGCCTGGCGATTTCTGCAGTGCCTCCATTCAACGGATTCGTCAGCGAATGGATGACGTTACAGTCTTTGCTGCGGAGCGCAGTTTTGGCCTCGACTTCAGTGAGGATTGTCTTTGCTCTATGCGGCGCGGCACTTGCACTAACAGCAGCATTGGCCGTCACCTGCTTTGTGAAAACCTATGCGATGAATTTCCTGGGAATCCGCAGAGGGGCGTGGGAATTGCAAGCCCACTCAAGAACATTCAGCAAATTCCCGCTCGGATTTCTCGCTGTCGTTTGCTTGCTTCTCGGAGTCCTTCCAACATATGTTCTGCCCATGCTGAACGGAGCAGTCGAGCCATTAGCCGGAACCAGCATCAAGACCGTTCTGGTACAACCCTTCTTCACGGCGACGCCGGACAATGCGCAACTTCCCAGCGCGTTTCTTCAGGACTTTCACAACCTGGGTGCACAAACCGGGCGCGGGTTTATCCCTGGCCCAGGGCTGGTGGTTCTCCTCCGCGGTCTTGAGGTGAACCCCGTGGTTTTCGCCATGTCTCCTTCCTACAGCATTGTTGCCTTGGTTCTTCTCCTTTTAGTGGCCTGGTTTATAGCGACACGTCTGACGCGGCAACGCACTTTGACCCGCCGCCCGGTCTGGGCCGGAGGGATCCCGCGACTTCTGCCGATTTTGACCTACACCGGAACGGGCTTTTCCAATCCTGTCCGTGTCGTTTTTCAGGCCATCTTCAGGCCAAACATTGTTGAAGATACCCGTCAAACAGTCGCAGTGCATTTCAGAACGGCCATTCATCGGCAGCGGGAAGAGACGCATGTTATCGACCGCCTGCTGCTAAGGCCTGTTGGAATCGCCGTCCAGCGAATTGCCGCCTTCTTGGCTGGTATGCACCACGGAAAACTTAACGCCTATATTGCATATTCCCTGGCATTCCTTTTGCTGGTGCTTTTCTTCTATCGGGGAAGTTAGAACCTGCGGAACGCCCCCACACCGCTGTTCATCCCAGCGATCGGTGCGAGATGAACTCAGGCGGAGGCTCCCGAGATACGAGAGGGGGTCATGAATTCTGTTGCGGTGGCACTGGCTCTTTTCTTCGCGGTGTGCGTGACGGGCATCTTCGCGGGAGCCATCGTTCCCGAGAAGCGGATTCCGGCTACCCTCGCCTGGGCCGGATCGATTGCCGCGGGATTAGCTATATGGGCGGCTGGAACTGTTCTCGTGTTTGGGGGCGAGTTCCGTCACGCTCTTTGGACTGTCCCATCAATCGGCACACTGACGATCCTTTTTGATCGACTATCCGCCTTTTTCGTTCTCATTGCCGGGGTCGTCATACTGGCCAGCTCTGTGTTCTCTGCAGCCTATATGAAGCGGTTTGCTGGTCACTATAGCCTGATGGCGTTTAATGCCTGGTACCTGGTTCTCTGCGCATCGATAATCTGGATTCTGATCGAAAATGACGTTTTTGGGTTCCTGCTCGCGTGGGAAGCGATGTCGATTTCGAGTTACCTGCTCGTGAACTTCGAGCATCGGCGAAGCGGAACGAGCCAGGCTGGTTATCTGATGCTGGCCATGAGCGAAGCGGGGTTTCTTGCCGTAACCGTAGCGTTACTGATACTCGGAGCTGGCGCTGAGTCATGGCAGTTTTCGGACCTCAAGACCGCAGCAATCGAGCTAGGCCCCTTTGTGCATTGGACCGTGTTCTTGCTGACGTTCTTCGGCTTTGGAGTCAAGGCGGGTCTTGTTCCCGTCAACGCATGGTTACCAAAAGCCCATCCTGCGGCACCAGCCAATGTCTCTGCGATTCTATCCGGCGTGATTCTAAACCTGGGACTTTATGGAATCATTCGCTTGGATTTTCAAGTCGCGCCTGTAACGACGACGGGGGCTGGACTGGTGATTCTTTTAACCGGAACGGTCTCGGCTCTTGTGGGAATTCTTTATGCGACGACGGAAACAGACCTGAAAGGCGTCCTGGCACACAGCTCAATCGAGAACATCGGAATCGTGACCCTCGGCTTCGGTGCAAGCGTTGTCTTTGCTGCGGCCGGTTACCCGCTCTTGTCAGGAATGGCAATGATCGCGGCGTTCTATCAGATGCTCAACCATTCCATCTACAAGGCCCTCTTATTTCTAGGCGCGGGTTCGGTGGATGAGCATGCAGGCACGCGCGATCTCGACCGCCTGGGCGGATTAGCGCGGCTCATGCCTTGGACTTCTGGCGTGTTTCTAATTGGCGCATTGGCCATCTCAGCCTTACCGCCGTTCAATGGCTTTGTTAGCGAGTGGCTGACGCTTCAGACGCTCCTGCGCGGTGTCGAGATCTCATCCATCCCCTTGCGTTTGGCTTTTGCGGTCTGCGGTGCGGTTTTAGCCTTGACGGCTGCCCTTGCGGTCACCTGCTTTGTAAAGACCTTTGCCATGGCCTTTCTTGGATTGCCACGCTCCGAAAACGCGACGAGAGCAGTCGAGGCCAAGGGAGTGGCAATTGCACCGATGGTGCTATTAGCTGTTCTCTGTCTCGTGCTCGGCGTTCTTCCAACCTTCGTCATGCCGGCCTTAAATCAAGATCTGCAACCGCTGATTAGCGTCGGTGCCGCAGAATCGCTAATTCCACCCTTCTTCACCGCGACATCTGAAAACGGTCAACTCCCTCCAGCATTTCTGCAGGATTTCCATAACTTGGGAGCGCAATCGGGTGAAAGGTTCCTGCCCGGTCGCGGACTGGTCGTGCTACTTCGTGGCTCCGAGCTTAATCCGGTTGTCTTCGCCATGTCGCCCTCTTATAGCTTCATTGCCCTTGTGTTCCTTATTGTCCTTGTGAGTATCGTGATTAGGCGCCTCACGCGACAGCGTAACGTGGTTCGTCGCCCGCTCTGGGCCGGCGGGATCCCCCGACTGTTGCCCCAGATGACCTACACGGCAACGGGGTTCTCCAATCCCGTGCGCGTTGTCTTTCAGGCCGTCTTTCGTCCTAACATCTCCGAGGACACCCGCCAAACCGTGGCCGTGCATTTCCGCACTGCCATCCACAGGCAACGCGAAGAGACACACGTCGTCGACCGGGTATTTTTGCGGCCTGTCGGCACTGCGGTGCGGGAAATCGCCGCGTTTCTTGCCGGAATGCATCACGGCAAACTCAACGCCTACGTAGTCTACGTTCTCGCGTTCCTCCTATTCGTGCTCTTTTTCTACAGAGCAACTTAGGAGCTCTCAAATGAACGTGGCGAGTGATTACTCCGAGTATCGGTGCGAAACGAAGCGCGCGTGATTAGCCCGGATAGTCTCGTGAGCCGCTCTCCGGTCTCTCCACCCGAGTACTTTTAGGCGTCTTCCCTGGAAGTCACGATGCATGGAAAGAACGCGCTCGACTTCCAGGAGCAGATTTGCTTGAGCGTCGGTGTAATTGTGGAGCCGGCGAAACTGGGGATTAGAAGCCGCGCAAGCAACGATTTTCTCAAGTTGGACGCCACTGTCCATGATTCCTAAGGCGCCGATTGGGCGGCCCTGCCTGACGCAACCGGGGTCAGGTGATGCGTCACCCAGCATGAGGATTCCCAGTGGCTCCCCGTTTACACAAAGAGTCTGCGGGATAAAGCCATAGTTCCCAGGTAAATAAACAGGGGGATAAAGTGGCTTTATGGGACGAAACACTCGAGAGTTCCGGTCGTATTTGGTAGCCTTGCGGTGAGCCACCTCTATCACCGCAGTTACTGTCTCAGGGGCATCCTCACCGAGGGAGAGGCTAAGAAAATCGGTCATTTCGTTCTTTCGCTCCTTGTGCAACGGTCACGGACGCAGGAGCAAAATAAATACTCCTGCGCTTCAAGCAGGAGTCATCATCCCCTCTTTCGGGGGCAGTTGTCGGTGGATTCCTTCACCATTTCAAGAATAGCACGCTCCATTCTATTGTGACAGGAAGCGCGGATGGATCGCTCAGATACTATCCTGATCCGATCACCGGCCGTTGCTAATCATGCTCGCGCTCAAACTTTGAACGAAGGCTTATTCAACAGTTTTCGATGAACCGTTACTGCAATATGCTTCTGCGAGGTCCGGGAACCGAAGAAGCCAATGAGTAAGGTCGACTATGTGACTCCGTTCAAGCGCCGTCCTTAGCCTTGGGTTTCGCAGCCCGCGAGCGAGGATTGCACGAATTACCTCCTCTTCATCGAGCATCTCGAAGCAGACTCGGAAGGCTCCCTCGTTCGCAATACGATCGCGCATGATCGTGCCAATCGCATAGCGGATGCGATAGGAATGAGCCTCTGGATCATACAACTTTGCGCGGTACATGTTCTGCTTTCCATTCAGTAACCGTCTATTCGATGAACGCCAAGCACTCTCCCCGATTCGTCGTAAGCCGTGAATTCGTGCCAGTCTTCTCCGGCTTCGCCAAGCAGGTAAACTCTCCAGATGATCTTTTCCACCTTGTCGCAAATCTCCTCTGGCCACCACGACATGGGCTGAACGCGCTTCGTTGCCAATGTGCCAAGTCTTGCGACTTGCCTGGCCCGCTCCCCTGCAAATATGCCGCGCACATATGGCATCGCGCATCTCCTCAGGCTCTCGGACTACGGTTCAGCCCTTTCGACGTATCGACTCCTCTTCCTTCATGAGTGAGCTCAGGCTCTTCTTCGCGGAAGTAGCCAGGAATCGGTTCTCGCTCCGGCTGATTGCGCGTAGAAGCGACGTTGCACGCAAATCGCGTAGTGCGCCAAGGCCTTCGAGCGCGGCCTTTCGAACGAAGAGGTCCGGGTCTTCAACTGCCAATTTCATCAGATCCGGTGCAGCTTGACGGATATGGTTTTCGCCAATCAGCCAACAGATACGCGCTCTGGCTTCGGGCAACGGATGTACGAGCGCCCGAATCAACTTCTCCTCGTATGTCCGAGGGTCCAGCGTCAAATCAGCTTTGCAACTCGGACAAACTATGGTGTCCGAGTTCACTTCACGCCAGCAATGAGTGCAATAAGCGATCATGTCGCGAAACATAGAAGCAAACGCAAAGTTACACTAGCGCCAAAATCTCCTGTTCAATCCTTTGAAGTTTTTCAAGCGCTGACTGCACGGCGGGGGTACCTTCCTCTTTGACTCTTCGTGCCCGGTCGAGCGCTTGCTCCGCGATGCGGCTGATTTCGTGTAGCAACTTGCGAATTTCTGCCTCTAACCTCCCTCGGCTATCCTCAATGCGATTGAGCACGTCATTTTGCACGCGCGAAGTGTTTGTCTCCAAAAGGTGATTCATGAACTCGCGAGCTTCATTTGTAATCATTTTGCGGGCACCTATAAGCGGCAAAAAGGCGTCGGCGAGCCAACGCAATGGCGATGGAGGAGACGCAAGTGTCAGGAATTCCTCGAAGGTGAATCTGGAACGTACTCGAAACCCTTTCTCCGGGTCGAGCGCGTGAGGCATACGCGTGAGTTCGCTCAGACCGGCATCGGCGAGCCTCTTCAAGAAAGTGTTTCCCATCTCCACAAATCGACCGGCCACCGCACGATATTGCTGTTCGCCTTCTTCCTGTTCCGGCTTGAGCCAGGGCATCACCTTGCGGCGTGAGACTTCCTGGGCAAGGCGCATTACTCGGCGCCGATATCTCGGGCCAAATCCACGAGGAATTGTCAGCAGAGCCTTATCGAATTCTTTTTCAGATTCAGCCCATGCAGACCGGAAGAACTGGCGGTGCCGTTCACCGAAGAGGTCCGAAACCCTCTGCTGCTCCGCCATG
>JASHSG010000180.1 GCA_030040935.1 Acidobacteriaceae bacterium
CGCGAACCACGCCGGCAGTGTTTTCAGGCCGCAGGGTCAGCGATTGGGATTTTTCCGACTGGGCGCGCGCACGATCCTCCCAGGTGTACATCTCTTTCGAGACGATGTCGGTCTCTTCGCCCACGCTGCGCGCAAACAGGGCCGTGTCCTCAAAGATGGGCGTGCGAATCTCGCCGAAGTTGTAGCGTGCAAAAACCTCGTGCGCGCTCGCCTCGATGCGGTTCCACAGCTCGGTCTCCGGCGGCAGCAGGTCGCGCGTCCCGCGCACAGCTTTCAGCGTGGCCATAACCCATCTAGTCTAAATGGCGAAAGGAAACTCAGATCACTCACCGACGTCGTGCAGCGCTCCGTGATGGGCTACCCGAGAATCCTGTCTGCGATGCGCAGCCACCAGGCGGATGCGCTGGCATAGGTGTGCACCACAAACATCTGGCAGACGACGAGGACCGGCAGCGCCACCAGATACACCTTGTGGATGCGGCGGTTTACCACCAGATCGCGCGCGACGCCGAGAAGAATGACCCCGTCGAGGCACCAGAAGAAAAGGTTGTGATTGAAGATGTAGTCCGTCCGGCCAAACGCCGCATCGAGCAGGCCGCAGGTGGCGATGAAGACCAGCCGGCGATGAAACTCCGATTTTCTGCGCCACAGAATCGCCAGGCCGAACAAGGTGGCGAAAGCGAGCATGTCGAACCAGGGAACGATGAGGAAGGCATCGCCGCCGGGCTCGTGCAGAATGTGCGCATCGAAGCGTCCCATCACGATCGAGGTGGTAATCCCCAGCGGCACCATCACCGATCCCAGCGCCACGCCAAACCAGCCGAAAAAGCGATGCCACTTGACGTTGTGCGTGCGCACCAGCGCAGACTGAAAAATAAAAAACAACACCCAGCTTGAAAACACGGCGCCATGAAACCAGAGGATTAGCGGCCGCCGCGGGACGGCATGGATCAAGTTGTGATCGACCGTCTTATTGAATCCCCACACTACGATGCCGGCAATGAGCACCGACATCGATAAATAGAAATATTTGTCCAGGAAGCCGTTGCGCCCGGCAAAATGAACGTCCGGACGCACAGCCGCGCTCCGCGAGACAGTTGCCATCGCTCAATCCTCGTTTTCAGTGCTCAGGAACCGGGCTGCACCGATGCAGCGCGGGAAGTAGCGCAAGGCTAGCACGGCGATGTTCTCAGGCTCAACGAAAAAGCGCTCCACACCGGCCAAAGGGGGCCGGGGATCGCCTTGGTCACCGGAACGCCCTGGGAAGCTCAAACGCCAGCGGCGGACTGCTTGGATTTCGGCCGCTAAGTCCAGGAAAAAGAGGCTTTGCCAGCCAGAGCCACCTCAAGAAGTACAAAGGTAATCCAATTCACAGAACCAAAGATATGAATACGACTATGGTTGTATTACCCTCGACTTTTCATTTATGCCCAAAGGTAATTATGAGACGATAGGTCGCCGCTCTCAAATTGGGCCCGGAAGCTGCACTGGCACCCATGTTTCCGCTGGCTGCAAGTCTGCAGCGCCCCATGCGAGCCACGGATGTTCCGACCGTTATCGATTCGCGGGGCAGCGCACTCCGGGCGGTGAGGCAGAGACACAAAGAGAGGCCGTGAACGGAGCCCTGTATGCAACACGAGACTGGCCGCAATGATCGCAACCTTTTCCATCGAGCAGCCTTTGGTGACGGCCGCAAGCTGAGCCATGGTCCATGCGGTCGTTTGGCCCGGCAATTTAGGCAGCGGCGCGGCATCGTTTTCGGGGCATCGCTTTTGCTTGCGGCCACAGCCGCGCACGCGCAGTTCGGCTCACAGCCCGTGGGATCAAGAACGGGCAATCAAGGCGTCACCGTAACGGCGTCTACAGCGGGGACGGTCACGAGCGTCGAGATTCTTACGCTCGGTTCGTCCTCTGGAGATTACGCGGCCGGCACAGGCGCCGCGAACTGCGCATCGGCCACGCTGGCGCAGGGAGGCACTTGCACAGCCTCGGTCACGTTTACGCCGGCGGCGCCGGGACTTCGCCTTGGCGCAGTGGTATTGGTGGGAACTCCTTCAAGCGGGCCCGGACCAGCGGTGCTTGGCACTGCCTATCTTTCTGGCACTGGAACCGGAGGGCTGGGCGTGCTGGTCGACGGCAACTTGCTGCCTGTGGCCGGCCAGCTCGGTCTCTACACAGCGGTGGGCGATGGCGGTCCGGCGACGCAAGCCGAGCTCTACCTGCCGGGTGGAATCGCCCTCGACGGAGCCGGCAATCTCTACATCGCCGACAGCCTGCACCACCGCATCCGCATGGTCTGCGCCAGCGCAACCAGCGCCACGATTCAGGGAACCACCTGCGCGGGCGCAGGGATCATCTCGACCATCGCCGGCAACGGCAATCCTTCCTACACAGGCGACGGCGGACCAGCGGCAAGCGCTACTTTAAATGCTCCCGGCGATGTCGCTCTTGACGGCGCGGGAAATCTCTATATTGCCGATAGCGGGAACGACGTTATCCGTAAGATCACCGCG
This sequence comes from Acidobacteriaceae bacterium, assembly GCA_030040935.1. Classification (GTDB taxonomy): domain Bacteria; phylum Acidobacteriota; class Terriglobia; order Terriglobales; family Acidobacteriaceae; genus Telmatobacter. Next base: position 2,514 of record JASHSG010000180.1, read on the forward strand.
GCAACGGGAGTCATCAGCACCATAACGGGCAACAGCAAAGGCGCCGTTTGCGGCTCAGCCAGCGATGCGGTGGGCGACGGCTGCACGGCCACGCAGGCTACGCTCAACCAGCCGCAGGGCGTGACCCTCGACTCGAGCGCAAACATTTATATCGCCGACACGAGCAACCACCGCATTCGCGAGGTGTATGCGGCCACAGGGGACATTGCGACCATCGCGGGAGACGGATTTACCAACGCCAACGGCACAGGCGGCTACAACGGCGACGGAGAAGCGGCCCTCGGCGCCGAGCTCAACTTTCCCTACGCCGTGGCCTTCGATGCCTCCGGCAACATGTACATTCCCGACTCCGCCAATCAGCGCGTGCGGGAAGTGATGGCGGTGGGCGGCAGCATTACTGCGGCCAGCACGATCTCGACTCTTGCGGGCACCGGCAACGCGGCCGCGACATTGTGCACCGCGGCCCCGGTCGCGGCCAACGAGGCCGACGTATGGTCTCCGTCGGGTGTCGCGGTCGATGCGGCGGGCAACGTCTACATCGCGGAGACGCAGAACGCGGCCATCCGGAAGGTGAGCGCGGCCACAGGGCTGATTTCCACGATCGCTCAGAATGGCTGCGGCACCTATTATGCGGGCGGCCAGTTCCAGGGGGTGCTGCTTTATGGGCCGGTCGGTCTCTACCTCGACGGATCGGGCGACCTCTACGTTGCCGATACGCTCGACATGGTGGTGCGCGAGATTCAGGGCAACTTTGCCGCACTCGACTACGCCGCGCCGATCCGGCAGGGCAGCACGTCTGCAACACAGGATGAGACGGTCGAAAACGACGGCAACAGCGCGCTGGACCTGACGGCGATCACTCCTTCGGTCGACGCCGCCATCGATCCCACGGTCGCGAACTCCTGCAGCGATCCCTCTTCGCTGGCTGTCGACGCAGATTGCACAATCGGCGCCATTTTTGCGCCGGCTGCAACTCCCACTTTGACCAACAATCAAATCGAGACGCCCAACATCGACGTGTACGAGAATGCGCAACCCAGCGTTGCCGCTGCCAACTCGCCACTTGACATTGAACTGGTGGGGACCGCCGAGCCGGTCAACTCCACGACCACCACTCTGACCTCCAATCCCGATCCTTCGGGATTCGGGCAGAACGTCACATTCACGGTCACAGTGGTGACGGGAGCCGGAACCGGCTCGCTGACTGGAACGGTCAGCATCGCCGATACCTTCGGCGGCAACACAACAACATTGGCATCGGGCCTGGCTGTCAATTCTTCGGGCGTTGCCAGCTTCTCGACCACAACCCTGGCGGTCGGCCTTCATTCTGTCGTTGCCAGCTACAGTGGCGACACCATGCACTTCACCAGCACGTCGGCCCCCGCGCTCATCCAGACCGTTCTTGAGGGCACCGCGATTGCATTGACTTCGACGGCAAATCCCTCTGCCGTGGGCCAGAGCGTCACTTTCACGGCTACAGTGACGATCTCCGGCGGCGGAGGCGTGACGCCCGACGGCACAGTGAGCTTCATGGACGGAACCACGCTGCTGAGCACGCAAGCCGTCAATGCCGGCGGCACGGCGACCTACGCGACGGCGGCACTGACAGCCGGCGTCCACCCGATCACGGCCGTTTACAACGGCGATGCAGCCAAGCAGGTCGAGGGCAGCACCTCGGCGGTTTTCGATCAGGATGTTCAGGCGCCGACCACCGCGACACTGGCCTCAAGCCTCAATCCGTCGTTCTACGGCAACTCCATCACCTTCACCGCGACCGTTCCGCCCAGTGGCACGACGGCGCCGACCGGCACGGTGAGTTTTCTCGACGGCGCCGCTCCGATCGGCACGGGAACGCTGAGTGGCAATCCGGGCGTTGCGACCTTCACCACCGCGGCACTTAACGTGGGCATGCATAGCATTACCGCGTCGTATCCAGGCGACTCTTATAACGGGCCAAGCATATCTTTGCCTTTGAGCCAGGTGGTGAATCAGGCGCAAACCGCTACCACCGTCACAGCGGCGCCGAGCCCGGGAATCGCCGGCGGACCGGAGACGATTACGGCAACCGTCAAGGTGACCGCCGGTTCAGGAACGCCCACGGGCACGGTGACATTTACATCCGGTACTACGCAACTGGGAAGCGCGCCTCTTGGTGCAGGCGGAACGGCGACGATTACGCCGGCGCTGGCACAGGGAAGCTACATGATCGTCGCCACGTACAGCGGCGACGCCAACAATCAGGGAAGCGCGTCAGCGGCGCTCGCGCTCACCGTTGTGCAGGCCACGACACAGACCGCGCTCGCCGTTGCGCCCGACCCGGCGCTGGTGCTCGCCCCCATCACCTTCACCGCAACCGTAACGGGCAACGGGGGAACGCCCACAGGCAGCGTGAACTTCCTCGCCAACGGCAATGTGATCGGAGCGGGGACCTTGAACGCCTCTGGAGTCGCGAGCTTTACGACTACAACAATGGCTGCGGGCACGTACTCGATTACTGCTTCCTACAGCGGCGACGCGAATGACTTCGGCAGCATGTCGGCGCCCGTGACGCTCACGGTCTCACTGGCCACGACGACCACGGCCATCACGGTGACTCCTGATCCGGCCCTGGTGGGAGCAACGATCACCATCAGCGCAAAAGTCACCGGCAATGGCGGAACTCCCACCGGCAGCGTGAACTTCATTGCCAACGGCAGTACACTTGGTTCCGCAATCCTAAGCGGCGGCTCGGCAAGCTTTGCCACCTCGACGCTGGCTCCTGGAACTTATTCGATTACAGCGACTTATCTGGGCGACGCGGCTGACTCACCGAGTACTTCTACCGCAGTCAGCGAAACCATAGGTCTCATTCCGACCACCACCAGCCTGGGCTCCTCGGCAACCACTGGCCCCGCTCCGCAAGTCATTCTTGTGGCCACGGTCCTGAATAACGGCGCCGGCGCCGCGCCCACCGGCACTGTCATCTTCATGAGCGGCGCCACCGAGCTCGGATCGGCCCCAGTGGATGCAAGCGGCGTGGCGACACTGACGCCGAACCTTACTGCCGGCGTGGGTTACAACATCGTGGCCACGTATAGCGGAGACGCGGATCACAGTCCTTCTTCATCGCCGGACATCCCCGTTTCGGGCACTCCAAACCTGTTCACTCTGGGAGTGAATCCTTCCACTGTGACCATGGCAACCTCACAAAACGCCACGGTGACCGTGAACCTGATTTCCAACGGAACATTCGCTGACACCATTGGATTGGGTTGTGCTTCGCTGCCTGCGGGAGTCTCCTGCCACTTCTCCAGTCCCAGCGTGCAACTGACGGCGGGGGGTACCGCGAGCGTTCAGCTCACCATTGACACCAACAATCCGTTGAGCGGAGGAAGCTCGGCCATGAACCGGCCTGCAAGCGCCTCGAGGCTCTCACTAGCCGATCTGTTCTTTCCTGTCAGCGTACTCTTCGGATTTGTTTTCTGGCGCCTGCGCCGCCGGAGCGCCGGATTGATCACCACGGTCGCGGTTCTCTTGCTTTCAACCGCCGCGCTGCTGGCCACGGGCTGCAGCAGCTACTCCTCCAACACGGCCGCGCCCGGCAATTACGTGATCCAAGTAACCGGCACCGGCGCAACTACGGATGTCGAGCAATACCAAAACGTATCGCTCAGCATCACGAAATAGATCCGGGGCAAATCGCGAACCCAAGGTAAATGCATCGGAGGAGGCGCAGCACTCAAGCCGAGGCGATCACGAGGGGGCGTCCGCCCTAAACACCGTGAAAAGGGGCTCAATAGCCCTGGTTTTGCCCGGACATAGCCGAGCGGATACAGGAGGAAGATGGACTTCTCGCAAGGATTGATCTCCCGCCGGAACAAGAAGCCGGGTTTGCAGGTCCAGGCCGGAAAGCACATCCTGCTGGTTCGGCTGTTCGCGGTTCTCGCCCTGACGATCCCCATCCTATTCGTGGGGCCCCGCATTACGCAGGCCCAGGTTGAGCCTGCGGGCGACCAAGGTGGTCTCATCGTGTCGGCCGGAGCCATGGGCTCCGGGTACTACATTCAATACGGCCAGCGAAGAATGGCCGGCGTTACGGCATTCATCGATGCCGACACCAGACGCCGCTTCGGCATCGAGGCGGAGGGGCGATGGATGGAGTACTTCCAGACGGCCGATGTCCACGACGAAACCTATTCAATCGGCGGCCGATACCACTTCCATGTTGGACGCTTTGCGCCATACGCCAAAGGCCTGGTTGGCTTAGGTGAATTCAACTTTCCGTACAATTACGCCTATGGGCACTACCTGGTGGTGACGGCGGGCGGCGGATTAGACTTTCATTGGACGCGCAGAGTCACTATCCGTGCGGCGGACTTTGAATATCAGGATTGGCCCAACTTCACCTTCGGCAACATGAATTCGTACGGCTTGAACGCTGGTCTTCGCATCCGAATCTTCTAGAGTGCGGTCTCGGTTCTAGTTGTGCGCTGGGTTTTGTCGCCTCGCGTCCGGGCAGGGGCGGCACCTGTGTTTTGCGACGCCGAGGCCACAGTGCAAGCGAGTTTCGCTTACGATCACGAAATGGATCCGGAGGTGGTGCGGCCGGGCCGACACGGAGAATCGATGAGGCATTTGCATGATTTGATATTCCAGCGGAAGCGCCGGCCGGGATTCCGGATTTCGACGGCTGCGGTGATTGTGCTTGCGATCTCCATTTCGACGATCGCCTCGCGCGGTTCGCACGCGCAGGTTGTGCCTGCCGGCGACGAAGGAGGAGGAAGGCTGTCGGCCGGCGTCATGGGCTCCGGCTACACCCTTCAGTACGGCCAGCGAACGATGGCCGGCATCACAGCGTTCATCGACGCAGATGGCAAACGCCGACTCGGCATTGAGGCGGAAGAACGCTGGCTCGAGTTCCACCAGACCGCCGACGTCCACGCTGAAACCTATTCCATCGGCTGTCGATACCACTTCGACACCGGCCGCTTCCAGCCTTACGTGAAGGGCCTGGTTGGCTTCGGCGACTTCAACTTCCCTTACAGCTACGCCTATGGGCACTATCTGGTCATTACAGCGGGCGGAGGACTGGATTTTCGCTGGACGCGCAGAGTCACCGTGCGGGCCGTGGATTTCGAATATCAGGACTGGCCCAACTTCACATTTGGCAACATGAATTCCTTCGGCGTGAACACGGGTCTTCGCGTGCGCATTTTCTAATCTCGGCGGCGGCATCAAACCAAGCCGAAATGATCCGGTGAAATTCTGCAATACCGCAGTCAGCGAAGGCGGGTGCGCGGGAGAGACTGAAGGGTGATTCGGATCACGGTCCGCCGCGAGACCGAGCCGATAACCTCGAAGGGAGGGCGCCAACCACAGTGCGCCCGCGATCGAGGAGCAAGGTTCCCATGGCTTATGTCGTCACAGACACCTGCATCAAGGATTTTGTTTGCGTGGCCGAATGTTCTACCGCTGCCATTGCGCCCGCGCAGAACCATCCGGCGG
>JASHSG010000181.1 GCA_030040935.1 Acidobacteriaceae bacterium
ATTGACGAGCACATGATTCGCCAGCCGCTGGGAGTGGCGGCGGCGATCGTTCCGTTCAACTTTCCGGGCATGATTTCATTTTGGTTCTTTCCCTACGCGGTAGCGGCGGGAAATTGCTTCCTGCTGAAACCGTCGGAGCGCGTGCCCATCACTTCGCAGAAGATCTTCGGCCTGATCCAGGCGGCGGGATTTCCGCCGGGCGTGATGCAACTGGTGAACGGCGGACGAGACGCGGTGAACGCGATTCTCGACCATCCGGGAATTCGCGCGGTGAGCTTTGTTGGATCGACGGGGACGGCGAAGTATGTTTACAGCCGAGCGGCTGCGGCGGGCAAGCGCGCGCAGTGCCAGGGCGGGGCGAAGAATCCTGTGGTGGTGATGCCGGACGCGGATATGGAGATGACGACGCGGATTCTGGCCGACTCGGCGTTCGGATGCGCGGGATAGCGGTGCCTGGCGGCGAGCGTGGCGATCACGGTGGGCGCGGTGCGCCCGCAGTTTACGGAACAGATTGCGGCGGTGGCGAAAAGCCGCAAGACAGGTTATGGCGCGGCGCCGGGAGTGGAGATGGGGCCGGTGATTTCAGCCGAGAGCAAGGCGCGAATCGAGGGGCTGATCGCGAAGGGCGAGCGTGCCGGCGCGCGCGTGATCGTGGATGGACGCGGGAAAAAGATTCCCGATTATGAGGATGGGTATTTCGTGCTGCCGACGGTGCTGGACGATGTTCCGCCGGATTCGGAGACGGCGCGGACGGAGATTTTCGGGCCGGTGCTGAGCCTGATCCACGCGCAGACGATTGAAGAGGCGATCGCGCTGGTGAACGGGCGCAGCTACGGCAACATGGCGTGCATCTTTACGACCGACGGCGCGAATGCGCGGAGGTTCCGCTACGAAGTGCAGGCAGGGAACGTGGGCATCAACGTGGGCGTGGCGGCGCCGATGTCGACGTTTCCGTTCAGCGGATGGGGCGAAAGCTTTTTCGGAGACCTGCATGCGCAGGCGATGCACGCGGTGGAGTTCTTTACGCAGACCAAGGTTGTGGTGGAGCGGTGGCCGAAGGAGTGGAGCCGGAAGTTCTGAAAGAGAGGGAATAGGGATTAGGAAGACAGAGACCGAGGGAACAAGGGAACGAGGAGGCAGTAAGCGGCGAAATGCAACCGCAGATCCTTCGACTCCGCGGGCCGCAGAGAGCGCGTCCTGCTTCGCTCAGGATGACATGGCCTTTATTTCAAGCTTGCCCGGAAGTCGATATCGTCTGAAGGGCAGATGGAACGAAGTGAGGAACGACGATGAAGGAATTATTGGTAGGGAATGCGCCGTGCTCGTGGGGCACGCTGGAGCACCAGGATCAGAGCCAATCGATTTCATTTGACCAAATGCTGGACGAGTTGGTGGAGACGGGATACACCGGGACGGAGCTGGGCGACTGGGGATATATGCCGACCGATCCGGTGTGGCTGAGCGAGGAACTGGCGAAGCGCAACAGCGTGGTGATGCTCGGAGCCTATGTCCCGGTGGCGATGAAGAATCCGGCGACGCACGCGGAAGGCCGCCAGGGAGCGGTAAGGACGGCGAAACTGCTGGCGGCGGTGGCGACGACGCAGGCGCCTTACCTGGTGCTGGCGGACGATGCGGGCACCGATCCGTTGCGCACCAAGCGCGCAGGGCGAATAAGGGCGGAGGATGGGTTGAGCAAGGATGAGTGGAGGATTTTCGCTCGCGGCGCGGACGATATTGCGCACGCCGTGTTCGATGAGACGGGATTGCGGACGGTGTTTCATCATCACTGCGCGGGATACGTGGAGACGCCTGACGAGATCGAACACCTGCTGGACAAGACACACCCGGACAGGCTGGGATTAGTGTTCGACGCGGGGCATTACGTGCATGGAACGGGTGGCGAGGATGGAAATTTGATTCCGGCGCTGGAGCGCTTCAAAGAGCGGATTTGGTACATCCACCTGAAGGACCTAGAGCCGGAGGTGGCGCGACGGAGCCGCGAAGAGGAGTGGGATTACTTTACGGCGATGCGGAATGGGTTGTATCCCGAGCTGGGTAAGGGGTGCATCGACTTCCCCGCCCTGTTGCGCTGGCTGGCCGCACGTGACTACAAAGGATATGCCCTAGTGGAGCAGGACATCCTCCCGGGAATGGGGACGCCGAAGGAAAGCGCGGCGCGCAGCCGGGAGTATCTGCGGTCGATTGAAAGCAACTTTGTGGGAGAACAGGCGGTTGGCGTCAGTGCGTAGCTTCTGAATCTGTTTGCGCGAATGACGTTCGTTTGCAGACATGAACTTCACTGAAAAGCAACCGCAGATCCTTCGACTCGTTGGTCGCTGCTCAAGCGCGATCAGCTTCGCTCAGGATGAAAGCGGCGAGTTGAGATGGTGGGATCCCCGGTCGCCAAGTGCGAGGGACCGTGGGCACCCGAACAGGATTGAGGGACAGAGATGAGCGGAAAGAAACTGCATTTTGGAATGATTGGGGCAGGACGGATTGGGAAGGTCCACGCGGAGACGCTGGCGTTCCGGTTGCCGCAAGCGCAGATTGTTTCGATTGCCGATGTGGACCGGCAGGCAGCCGAAGCGCTGGCGGCGCGATGCGGGATTCCTAAAGTAGCGGCGACGGCTGAAGAGGTGATCGGAGACCCGAAGGTGGAGGCCGTGCTGATCTGCACGCCCACGGGGACGCATGCGGACCTGATTGTGCAGGCGGCAAAGGCCGGCAAACAGATCTTCTGTGAGAAGCCGATAGCGTTCAGCCTGCAGAAAATCGACATGGCTCTGGACGCGGTGAAGAAGGCGGGCGTGAAGCTGCAGATCGGGTTTAACCGGCGCTTCGATTCGAACTTCAGGCGGGTGCGGCAAGCGGTGGCGGAGGGCGAGGTGGGACAGCCGTGCCTGATGCACATTGTGAGCCGCGATCCTGCGCCGCCATCGATTTCATACATCAGGACGTCGGGGGGGATTTTCCTGGACATGATGATTCACGATTTCGACATGTCGCGGTTTTTGATCGGCGACGAGGTGGAGGAGATTTATACGGCGGGCGGCGTAAAGGCGGAGCCCGAGATCGGCGCGGCGGGCGATCTGGACATGGCGGTGGTGACGCTGCGCTTCAAGAACGGAACAATTGGAACCATCGACAACAGCCGCAAGGCGGTGTTCGGCTACGACCAGCGCGTGGAGATTCTGGGCACGAAGGGAAAGATCGCGACCGAGAATCGATTTCCGAACGAAGTCGTGGTGAGCACGGGTGAAACGGTGTACAACGATCTGCCGCTGAAGTTTTTCATGGATCGCTATCCGGAGAGTTTTGCGCTGGAGGTAGCCGAGTTTGTGCAGGCGGTGATTGATGACAAACCGACGCCTGTGACGGGGGCCGATGGGCGCGTACCGGTTGTGATGGCGCTGGCGGCGAAGAAATCGTTTGACGAACACCGGCCGGTGAAGCTGGCCGAGGTTTCGGCGTGAAGAGGTCGGCACTGATTTGCATTCTGACCGACGTGCACCTGTGGGTGCCGGTGGTTGTGCTCGTTCTGGGAACCACGCTGCTGATGATGCTGAGGTGAGCGGATGAGCGAGGTGGCAGCCAGCGGGGGCCGACATTCAGCAACGCGGTCAACAATTTCATTGCACAAGCTGGGCGTGTTTTGCGGGCTTTCGGCCGCAGTGTGGCTGGGCAGCGCGGAGGCTCCGACGAAGCTGGTAAATGCCGGGTTCTCGCCGTTCCTGATCTCGATGGGAATGGTGATGGGCGCGTTTGTGGCACGGTGGACGATTCCGACGCTGCTCAAAGGGACAGGATTCGTGTTCGTGGACCTGAAGGAGAAGCCGCACCTGCTGGTTTGGGCGCTGGTGGGCGGAATGCTGTGGGCGGTCGCGAACACGCTGACAATCTTTGCAGTGCGCAACGTAGGGCTGGCGATTGCATTTCCGCTGTGGAACACGAACAGCCTGGTGGGACTTTTCTGGGGCTGCCTCCTGTTCAGAGAGCTGCGCGGCTCGCGGGCCAAAGATTGGGCCAAAGTGATTGGCGGAGCAGCGGCCATTGTGGGCGGCGCGGCGGTGCTGGCGGTGGCGACGGCCGAGCAGAATACAGGCACGCCGGGCAAGGCGGCGGTTGGAATCATTGCCGCGCTGGGCGCGGGCGTGCTGCTGGGGACGATGTACATTCCCTACCGCAAGGCGTACATCAGCGGGATGAATCCGCTGTCGTTCGTGACGATTTTCACGTTCGGCGAACTGGCGACGGTATTCGTGCTGGGGCTCGTATTTTTTGGCGGCCTGGGGCCACTGGTGGCCGAGCTCGATCGCGCCCGGCCCATGCTGTTCTGGCCGTTTGTGGGCGGATTCTGCTGGGTGATCGGAGACCTGTTCCAGCAATACGCGGCGAAGTACATTGGCATCGGGCGCGGCATTCCGCTTTCGAATACAAATCAGCTTTGGGGACTGGCGTGGGGCGCGCTGGTTTTCGGCGAATTTGCTGCATTGACGACCAGCGGGAAGGCTTTGATCCTTACCGGATCGATGATCATGATTGCGGGCGCGGTATCGATCAGCATGGCTGAGCCGCCACCCTCGGAGATGGAAAACTGGCGTGCAGCCATGGAGCGCGAATGCCGCCGCTACGTTCTGAATGCGCACGAAGTCGCTGCGGTGGTTGGCGGCGACGATCCGCTGGCGGATACGAAGCATCCGCGGCGGTGGTGGGAGATTCTGATCGTGACGGCAGCGAGCGGAGTCTTTGTGTGGCTTGCAGCCGGGACGCGCGCGCAGCAGATTTATGCGAACCTGCCGTGGATGATCGTGCTGATTGTGGGCACGATCATTCCGCTTGGACTGTGTGGAACGCTGTTGTGGAGAAGGACACGGTTTTCGTAGGCGAGTATCTCTGAGCCTTCTCTCAAATTGAAAGCGGTCTTTCGCGCCTGCGGTGCGGTGACGCAGTTCCGAATTTGTCCCGAGGGCTGCATCCTCGTTCGCAGAGGCTATGTCAGGGCAGCCGTGGGCTGACTTCCTTCTATTCCTGTGGGAGCTCCGATCAGCGCCTCGACCTCCTATGCCGCTGAAAAAGGCTCCCTTTCCCATCCATGTCTTCAGAGACCGGGCAGGACAATCGCCGATTCGACTTTCATTTTCGGTCTTGCCAAGAGACGCATATCGCGCGGTGCGGACGCTGCCAGCCAACTACCGCGCCTCCGAGCGTTGATGAAGAATCTCAATCACTTCATCGAGGGCGGATTGCCATGACTCAAGTTGAACGCCAAAGCGCGCATGGAGCCTGGCGTTCGAGAGAAGGGAGTTGTGCGGACGCGCGGCTGGAGTGGGATAGTCTTCGGTTTCGATGGGAATCAGCTCCGGCGGTCTGATCCCAAGCTGTTCGGATGCGCGGGCGAAGATAGCCTGAGCGAATCCAAACCAAGAGACAGAACCGGCGCAGGACATGTGGTAGAGGCCGGACCAATCATCGGCGGCGCCGAAGCGGCCCGTTAACACACCGGAGACAATGGCACGAGTGGCACGAGCGAGCTCGATCGTGGTCGTGGGTGCGCCGACCTGATCATCAACGATAGAGAGCCGGTCGCGCTCCCGAGCCAGGCGCAGCATAGTGAGCAAGAAATTGTTTCCGCATGGCCCGTAGACCCAGCTGGTGCGAAAGATGAGATAGCGGGCGCGAGAATTCCGGATAGACTGCTCGCCGGCCAGCTTGCTGGCGCCGTAAACGTTGAGCGGCGCCGGAGCATCATCTTCGGTCCACGGCTCCTTCTTGCCGCCGCCGAAAACATAATCCGTGGAGAAGTGGATCAGGAGGGCGCCGCACTGAGCGGCTTCTTCGGCGAGAACTCGCGGAGCGAGGCAGTTAACGGCGTGGGCCAAGGACATCTCCGACTCAGCACGGTCGACGGCGGTGTAAGCCGCGGCGTTAAGAATGACGTCAGGCGAGGTGCGGCGAACAAGGTCGCGCGTCTGGACGGGATCAGCAAGATCGACCGATTCGCGGCCAACAGCGACAACAGGGCCGAGGCCAGCAAATGCACGTTCGAGGTCACGGCCAAGGCGGCCTGTCTTGCCAACAATCAGAATGCGGGGATTTGGCGGCGGATTGGCGGCAGTCTTCTGGGCAGGCGAATCCATTCAGCAAGAGAGCTCCGGAAAGCGGGGAGCGCACCTTTGCATTCTAACTGGAGAGCCGGGGTCCCGATTCCAGGCCGCGCGGGGAGGGGCGCAGCGGATTCGCGCCATCGCGAAATTCCCCGTACAATTTAAGGGAGGAGCGCTTCCCCGATGCGACGGGTTTATTGCGATGCTAATGCCACGACGCCTCTGCTGCCGGAGGTGATGGCGGCAATGCGCCCGTATTGGATGGAGGAATTTGGCAACGCTTCGTCGATTCACTTGCAGGGCCAGAAGGCGCGGAAGGCCGTGGACTACGCAAGGGAGGCGCTGGCAGGTTTTTTTCACTGCCGCGAAGCCGAGGTGGTGTTCAACTCGGGCGGCACGGAAGGGGATAACACTGCGATCTTTGGGATATTGCGCGCGGGCGATCACTTCATCACGACCTCGATTGAGCATTCGGCGGTGCTGCGCGCCGCCGATCGAATGGCGGAACGCCGCGTCGATGTGACCCTTGTGGCGCCGAGCAAAGACGGGTTGATCGATCCGGAAGAGATCCGCCGCGCGATCGGGTTGAGCGAATCCCGCAGGACCCTGGTCAGCGTAATGCTGGCGAATAACGAGACGGGCGTGCTGCAGCCGGTGGAGGAGATCGGGAGGATTGCCGAAGAGGCTGGAGCTTACTTTCATATTGATGCCGTACAAGGAGCTGGGAAGGTTGAATTCGATGTGCGGCGGTTCAGGTGCCACATGTGCTCGATCAGTGCGCACAAAATGCATGGGCCGAAGGGCGTGGGCGCGATGTATGTGCGACGCGGAACGCCGCTGGAACCGCTGATTGTGGGCGGAAGCCACGAGCGACGCCAGCGCGCCGGGACGGAGAATGTGCCGGGCATCGTGGGCCTGGGCAAGGCCGTGGAAATGGCGATGGCGGGCATTGAGGACGGGACGATGGAGCGCATCGCGCAGCTCCGCGGCCAACTGGAGACTGGGATTCTAGCGATTCCCGGCACCCGAGTAAACGGCGGGAGGGCGCCACGCGTAGCCAACACGACAAACATTCATTTTGAGCAGTTGGAGGGCGAGGCGCTGGTGATCGCGCTCGACCTGAAGGGCATAGCGGTGAGCGGCGGGTCGGCATGCCACTCTGGATCGACAGAGCCGAGCCACGTGCTGATGGCGATGGGACTGGACAAGAACGCTGCACGCGCCAGTCTGCGCTTCAGTCTGCTGAAGACAGCGACCGATGAGGATGTAGACCAGATTTTGCGCGTGGTTCCAGAGGCAGTCAAGCACTTGCGGGCGCTTGCGCCTGAGGCAGCGGTAACGCTTGGATAGGATGCAAACTACACGATGACGCAGAGCACAAAGATTGCAGTGGCAATGTCGGGAGGAGTTGACTCCTCGACGGCAGCGGCGATCCTGGCTCGCGAGAACTGCGGATCCGCTGAAACTCGCAACACAGTGGTCGGCCTGACGCTGCAACTTTGGGATCAGACGCGACTCAAGGGCAAGCACGGAATTGCCGATGCGCCACGGGCGGGTCGCTGCTGTTCGCTGGATGACGTATATGATGCGCGACGCGTGGCCGAGCAGCTGGATATTCCCTATTACGTGGTGAACCAGGAGGAGCGATTCGAGCGCGACGTGGTGAGGCCGTTTGTCAATGAGTACCTAACGGGGCGGACGCCAATTCCCTGCTCTCTGTGCAACAACCACATCAAGTTCGACCAGCTGCTCAAGACGGCAAGGTGCGTTGGGGCAGAGCGGATCGCGACGGGCCATTATGCCGTGAACGAATATGATCCGGCACGCCGGCGGTGGATTCTCAAGCGTCCGGCCGATCTGGCCAAGGACCAGACTTACTTTCTGTTCGGGCTGACACAGGAGCAACTTGCGCGCACGCTGTTTCCCCTTGGGCACATGACCAAGCCGCAGGTGCGTGAAGCAGCGCGCAAGCACGGATTGATGCTGGCCGAGAAGCCGGATTCGCAGGAAATCTGTTTTGTTCCGGGCGGTGATTACAAGCAGTTCATCACGGCGTATTTGGAAGAGCAGGGCGAGACGACGCCAGAGACGGCTGGCGAGCTGGTGACCGCGAACGGCGAAGTCATCGGGCGGCACGCAGGCGTCCACAACTTTACCGTCGGGCAGCGCAAGGGGCTGGGCGTGTCGAGTGCATCTCCTCTCTATGTAATCAATATCGACGCGGGAAGACGCCGGGTGACGGTGGGCGCAGACGCGGAGCTGGCGACGCGCACTCTTCGCGCACGGTATCTGAACTGGATCAGCATTGCCGAGCTGGCGGGGCCGATGCGCGTGAAGGTGAAGATCCGGCACCGGCACGAGCCCGCGTGGGCGACACTGGAGCCGGGCGAAAGTGACGAGGCAGTTGCGAACTTCGACGAGCCGCAGCGCGCGGTTACGCCGGGTCAAGCCGCAGTATTCTACGACGGGGACGAAGTGCTGGGTGGAGGTTGGATCGTTTGAGACTGGCACCGCACGCGCCAAGCCTGCAGAGCAAGCAGCCTCAAAAAAATCCTCGATGGCCCGGCATTGCTACTTCGGCCGCTGCATCTCGAAGAGGTCGTGGGTGCGAACATAGGCTGGTCCGCCCATCCGACCGATCGCATTCAACTTGACGGGGTCGATTCTATAGCCGTCGAGCAGCGACTCGAGCACGTGGAAACGCAGGACCTCGCCTAAAACCAGGATCCCACCGCCAGGCCTTTCACTGACGGACACGATCTGGTTCAGCCGGCACTCCATTTGCGCCTTGCTCTCGGCGACTCGCGGCGGCTTTACAAGATCGCTGGGCAACGGCGTCAGGCCGGAGAGCTCAAACTCGTCCACCTCCGGCAGAGCTGAAACCGAAGTGGCGTTCATCTGCTCGGCAAATTCTTCTGAAACGATATTGACCACGAACTCGGACGTGGCTTTGACATTCTCAAGCGTGTCCTTATACGGACGAGGCCCGGAGCGGACGGATGTAGAGAAGCAGAGAACCGGCGGATTGGAGCTGCAACCAGTGAAGTAGCTGAAAGGCGCGAGATTCCTGATGCCGGACGAATCGATTGTGGAGACAAAGGCGATGGGCCGCGGCACGATCATGCCGATCATGAGCTTGTAGATATCGGCGGCCTCGATTTGGGCAGGGTCAAGTGCGAGCATTTGTCTAACCTAAACTGCAGGCCTTAGACAAACAAATCCTGATCGCCGGACGCTCGATTGGCCTGGGAACGGGGCTCAGGCACTCCGCTGCGCAAGGATTCGACAACCGCTTTCACCGAAGCCAGAATTGCAGAGAGCTGGCGCATGGGCTTGTTGACGGCGTCGGAGATGAAATTCCCGGTGTGTTCCAGGGTGTCGAGAACGTGCGACAGCATGGCGTCAAGACGGTTGCCCTGGACACGCGCGCGCGCAATCATCTCGCCGGCCGCGGACTGGACGTCGGCAGTTTGCACGCGCAGGGAATGGGTGAGTGCGGCAAGGTCGTCGGCAGTTTCTTCGATTTTTGGCGACAGGCGAGCAACCAAGGAGCGAGTGCTGTCAATGAGCGGAGTCACCGAGGAGCGGATCGCCTCGAGCTTCTCGTCCACAGCACGCGCCGCCCTGCGCATGGCAAGAAAAGTGGCGAGCAGTACGATGGCCTGGACCAGCATGGCCAAAGTGATCAGCGCGAATAAAGCGATTTCTGTGGTTTGATTGTCGAACTTCGGCATGGTAATCATCTCGCGCAGGGACTGTGCGGAACTATGAATCGGAGCTCAAACTTGTCACATCGCCACAGGCAGCAAAATTCTTTCCAAAAGCAGCGCAGACACACAAGGCGGCATTTGTGTCAGGAGCCGGAGGGGGCAGTGAGCGCTGAGGCCGACACGGGGCGGCTGGAATTGCCCGCTCTCAGTACTCGTGCGTTTCGGATTCGGTGCTCGCCGACTTGTAAGCCTGACGTCCAGCGTCAACAGCAGCGCTGACGCGGGTAGTTTGATCGGCGACAAGATTTTTCCCGCGCTCGACAAACTCTTCCCACTGGGCCCGTCCGCGATCGACGTATTCGCCGACTTGTTCCTTGCCGCGGTCGACAAAAGCGCTGACTTGTTCCTTTCCGCGATCGACCATCGCGCTTACGTTCTCCGCTGCTTCGCGCGTGCGCGCACGGAGATATTCCGCGCTTTCGCGGGCTCCCGTGGCGATGTCCTCGCGCGTCTCTTTGCCGCTCTTTGGCGCATAAAGAATGCCGACGAGAGCGCCAACGCCCAATCCGGCCAAAAACCAAGCCAAGCCGTAGGACTTGCTATCTTCTGCCATGATGAAACCTCCTGTTTCCACTGCGCTCAACGAATGCCTGAGCCTACCAAACATGTCCAGTTTAGCGCAATCCGCCCCCGAGCCGCAGAATCGTTGCGGGATGCTTGGGTGTTTCCATCATGCGCCGCAGGCGCAGGTGCGGGCAAGAACTTCAGCGAAGTGGAGGGCCTGGCGGCGGGAAAGTTGCGCAATTTGCTCGCGGCAACTGAAGCCGTCGGCGACGAGGATGGCGGCTGGACTGGCGGATTGAATCGCAGGCAGCAGGTCCTGATTGGCAATGTTCCTGGAGATTTCGAATTTCCCGGCTTCAAATCCGAATGGGCCGGCCATTCCGCAACAGCCAGCCTGAATGAGCTCGACCGTTGCTCCAGCTGCGCGCAGGAGCGCGACCTCGCTGGCCGGACCGCCAAAGACGGCCTTGTGATGGCAGTGGCCGTGGACGAGGATGTTTGCGCCTGCGAGGCGGCCGGCGGCAAACCGGGGCGCGCGATCTGCGAGCCAGTCTGCGAAGAGCCAAATCTGGCTGCGCAGGAGATTCGCGAGGCGGTGGTTGGGCAGAAGCTCCGCCAGCTCATCCTTGAAGACGCTGGCGCAACTGGGCTCAAGGAAGATGAAGGGGAGGCCGGCCTCAATTTGAGGCGACATGCGGTCAAGCACGCGCGAGAGATAAGAGCGGGCCTGGCCAAGAAAACCGAAGTCATAAAGTGGCCGGCCACAGCAGATGTGGCCGCGAGGAACTTCAACCTCAAAACCCGCCTCGGTAAGGACGGTTTGGGCCGCGGAAAGCGATTGTGGATGGTAATAGTTGTTCCACGTGTCAGGCCACATGACCAGCCGCTGTGGGGCAGACCCGCGGACAAAACTCGCCACGAGCAGGTTTCGCGTCTTCTGGTAGCTTTTCGATGCAAGACGAGGCAACTGGCGCTCGCGAGCAATCCCGGCAATGCGCTTAACAACGGCGCTGGCGGGACCGGTAAGGATCGCATTGGTGAGCGAAGGAGCGAGGGAACCGCAGCGGGCAAAGCGATCGGCGAAGCCCAGGATGTAGTGGTGGAGCGGGTGCATGCGGCCTTTGTAGTGCTGCGCAAGGAACTCCGCTTTGTAAGCGGCCATGTCCACCTGTACCGGGCACTCGGATTTGCAGGCTTTGCAACTCAAACAGAGGCTGAGCGCCTCGAGCACGGAGCGGCTGTCAAATCCCTCCTGGCGCAGGGATCCGGCGAGCATCTCCCAAAGGAGATGAGCGCGGCCGCGAGTGGAGTGCTGTTCCTCACCGGTTGCGCGATAGCTGGGGCACATCACACCGCCCTGAGTGTTGAGGCAGGCGCCGACGCCGACGCAGCGCTCCGTGGCGCGCTCAAATGAGCCGTCGTCCCTTGCGAAAGCGAAATTGGTTTTCCTGGTCCCCACACGCGAGGGACTCCCACCCCGCCGACGAAGACCGGCCGCCGGGGACACCGGACCCGGGGCATGCAGAGATGTGCTCGATGACGCGCCAGCATCATAACGAAGGTTCTCTGCGGGGTCGTAGACACGCACGGCGTCTGAAAGCTTGCCGGGATTCATGCGGTTATCGGGGTCCCAGAGCGCCTTGAATTCGCTGAATGCCGCAATCAGCTCGTGGCCAAACATTCTTGGCAGCAGCGCGGCTCGAGCCTGGCCGTCGCCGTGTTCACCGGAAAGCGAGCCGCCGAACGAGAGCACGACATCGGCGGCGCGCTCGATGAACTCGCGGAAGATGCGAATACCCTCGGCGCTGCGGAAGTCGAAGTTAATGCGCATGTGGACGCAGCCCTGCCCATAATGCCCGTAGAGCGGGCTGCGGAAGCCGTATTCGGCCATGAGCCCGGTGATGGCGCGCAAATAGTTGCCGAGTTGCGCGGGAGGAACGGCGGAGTCCTCCCATCCCTCGAAGCGGTCGGGCTCGCCGGGTACGAAGACCATGGCGCCAAGCGCGGATTCGCGCACACGCCACACGGCCGTGGCCTCGTCTGGAGCGCAGATGTGAGCGACGGGCGCCGAAGGCCATGACCGAGAGGCCCGCGCCAGATTCGCGGCCATATCGCGGGCCTCGTCTGCGGACCATGCACCCATCTCGACGAGCAAGAAACCGACACCGGGCGGAAGCCGGTCAAGCTCGCGCAGAACCAAACCCTTGCGGCGCATAAAGTCGACGAGAAGAAAATCGAAGCCTTCGAGGCCGATGGGCTTGTGCTCGAGCGCAAAAGGAACGGCGTCGGCAGCAAGGAAGGCATCGTCGAAACTAAGCATCGTGAGCACGCGGAAGGGCGGGCTGGCAGTCAGGTTCAGGGTTGCAGAGACGACGCTGGCGCAGGTTCCCTCGGAGCCGACCAGCGCGCGCGCGACGTGGAAGTTGTTTTCAGGCAGCAGCTGGTCGAGGTTGTAGCCGGAGACGCGGCGGGGGATACGGGGAAACTTTTCGCGGACGAGAGACGCATAGCGGTCGCGGATCCTCGCGAGGCCAAGGTAGATCCGACCCGTAGAACCGCCGGCGCGGATGAGCGCATCGAGGCGCTCGGGCGGCGTGGCTCCCACGGTCATGCGCGTGCCGTCATAGAGGACGATGTCGAGCGACTCCACATTGTCAACAACTTTGCCGCCGAGCAAGCCATGCACGCCGCAACTATTGTTGCCTATCATGCCGCCGAGCGTGCAGCGGGAGTGCGTCGCGGGGTCGGGGGCATAGGTGAGGTGATGCTGCTCGGCAGCGTCGCGCAGGCGATCGAGAACGGTGCCGGGCTCGACGCGAGCGAGCCGCCTGGCAGGATCCAGCTCCTGGAGCGAATTCATGAAACGAGAAAAGTCGAAGACCACGGCCACATTGACACACTGGCCGGCCAGGCTGGTGCCTGCTCCGCGCGGAAGAACGGCAGCGCCCGTGGCGCGGCAAGCGGCCAGCGCAGCCTCCACGTCGGAGGCGTCGCGCGGGAAGATGACGCCAATCGGGAGCTGGCGGTAGTTCGACGCGTCGGCAGAGTAAAGAGCGCGTGAGCCCAAGTCAAAGCGAATTTCTCCGCGAAGCGATTTCTTCAGAAGGCCCTCAAGTTCACGGTGAGCGGAGAATGCCTCATGACGGAGCGGGCTAAGGTTGGAAAGAATGGGAAACGTGGAAGAGCTCACGCAGCCATGGTAGCGCGAGGGGGCCGGCTGGCGCTGCGCGCCGATACGCGTGGCGCGGTGGCGAGTTCGGGGTTTGATCGGCCGCTGTCAGCCCCTGCGCCTGAGATGAGCTGCAACGGCAGACCGCTGTTGGGCGAGGCGCATTTTCGATGCGCGCAGTGTGGTTAAACGGCTAGCGCGCAGGCCATTCTTCGACAACCACGCCGAGGTCGTTGAGCTGGCGGATGACGGCTTCAACGTTTCGCCGAACTTTTGGCCGATCACCTGGCGCCGCAGAGGAAGATTCGGCGACGGCGATCACGCGGCCATAAGGCCACGCGCCGGCAGGGATGGCGGCCACAGCACTGTCGAGGCTGGAGAGGCGCAACAGCAGCTCTTGCCGCCGCGCTGCCGCGGGCCGCAGCATGGATCCTTCCCCTTCCGGGGTAGGGTTTGCATCGGCCATGACGATGCGCAGCGAAACTGTGTCAGCGCCGACGGAGAGAAAAGGATTGGCCCACTCCGCGGGGTCGTGGATATCGATGTACAGGCTCTTGGTAGGCAGCGGAATCTGGTCAAGCTCGGCGCGCTCCTGATCGCGCTCAGTAGCTTTGGCCTGAGCCTGATGCTCGGCCCTGACGGCGTCCTTCTCCACCTTCACCACGGCCTGCTCTTCCCTGTGGCAGGCAGAGAAGGTGAAGACAAGAAACACGGTCGACGACAGAACTCGCGTGCGGAGAATCACGACACCAAGGATATCAGGACGTGCAACGCTCCCGTGTGAGCGCTCACTTTGCGATGAGACCGCGGGCGATCGAATCCAGGACACCGTTCAGGAAGTTGATCGACTCGGGCGCGCAGTAGCGCCGGCCAATTTCAAGCGCTTCGTTAATCACGACTGGAAAGGGCGTGGATTTGACGCCGATCAACTCGGCGACGGCCATGCGGAGCAGATTTCGATCCACGGCCGGCATGCGGTCCAGCCGCCAGTGAGCGGAGTGCTCAGCGATCAGCGTGTCGATCCTGGCATGTTGCTCCTGGGCAATTTGGAACAGATCTTCAGCAAAACCGCGCACGTCGGGCTCGACGGGATCTCCCGCAACCCAGAACGTCGAGCGAACCTGGTCTGGAGTCTGACGGCCAACGTCGGCCTGAAAGAGCATCTGCATCGCGAGTTCGCGAGACTTGCGGCGATGGCGCGAGGTCAAGCAGGACCGCCTTGCTGGAGTTTCCTGCGAAGGCTCACCATCTCGATGGCCGCGGTTGCGGCTTCAAAGCCCTTGTTGCCGCCCTTGATGCCGGCGCGGTCGAGCGCCTGCTCCAGAGTGTCGCAGGTGAGCACGCCAAAGCTGTGCGGAATTCCGGTCTCCTGCTGCGATTGCCCAATGCCGCGCGCAACCTCGTTGTAGATGGCCTCGTAGTGGGCAGTTTCTCCACGCAACAGGCAACCAAGAGTCACGATGGCATCCACGCGACCCCCGGCAGCACAGGTGCGTGCAGCGGCTGCAATCTCCCATGCGCCGGGAACGCGAACCACCTGGATGTCGGAGCGGGCTGCGCCGCTACGGAGCAGCGCGTCCAAGCTGCCCTCGAGAAGGCGGTCGGTGACGACTGCATTCCAACGCGAGACCACGACCGCGAATTTCATTCCCGTGGCGGAAAGTTCGCCCTCCATGGCGACCGGCCTGCCCTTGATGGGATCGGTCCATGCCCAGAAGCTGTAGAGGAAGCCGGGTTCCGGCTCGACAGTGAAGAGGCGCGTGCGCCAATGCGTTTCGGTGATAGGCGAAAGCCGGGAGACTGCTCCTTCGCCTCCGTCGGAGCGGAGCCACACTTCAGCTGCCTGATGGACGGCATCGAGAGATGTGACTTCGATCAGAACATCCGCAGTGGAGGGGAACACTCCGTCGACAAACTCCAGATTGCCGAGCGGAGCCAGGAACGATGCGCCGCGGGATTTCAATTCCTGCCAGCCCTTGCCGGGCGCGAATCCCAGTGCGGCGAAAAAACCCGCCAGCCGATCGCAGGCTGCAGCGCTGCCCGCGGCCCGCAGGAATGAGATGCCCTTTATCATTGTTCGATTTTATCTCGCGGGATCTCGAGGCTACGTAATCGCCCGTGGCTTGACCGCAATCACGGTCGCGGGAACAACGGTCGCGGGGCCCGGAGCGGTTGGATAGAGGCAGCCGGAATCGTTGCCGCCCGCAGAAACAGGAGTACATGCCGGCAGGGCAGGACTCAATTGCTGCGTATCAGTGGGAGGTGAAGTGACGCTCAAGTTTGCCGGGATGCTGATGAAATGGACTTCGTCGTCTCCGGCCGTGGAGACGAAGAAGATCGAATGGTCGGGTGAGAATGCGCCGGCGAGTGGCGCGGTGGGCGGTGTCGCGGAGGTGCTGTCGGCAAATGTCACATAACCAACCGGGCCCGTAGTGCCGGGTGTCGTCTGCGGCAGATAATACGGGAGCGGCGCAGCATTGGAGGAGGTTCCCGGCGTGCTGTACGTGACAAAGGCAATGGGTGCGGCGTTGGTCACAGATGCCGTAGTGGGCGCCGTGCCGGTGACGATTTGGCTGATTGCCGCCGCATTCGTTACACCAGTCAGATTCACCGATCCGTTAAGAACGGGGTTGGTTGAAAGCGGCGCAAGCGTTTGCGTGGCACCCGATGTGGTCACCGGACATTCAGCGGCAGGATAGGCGATTGTGGGTGGGATATTGACCCCAATGTCATTGAGCGTAATGCTCGATCCGTTTAGAGATCCGCTCAGAATGTGTTGACCATCTGACGTAGCGCCCAGAATGCTGGACGGCAGGCTCACGGAATCGCTTTGGGGATAAAACTGGATTGTAGCGTTATCGCCGACCGTGCCGCTGGGGCACC
>JASHSG010000182.1 GCA_030040935.1 Acidobacteriaceae bacterium
TCTTATGTCCTTCGATCAGCTTTTGCATTCTCGATCAGCCGCTCCGTTCTCGATCCACCGTCATCCGATCCGCGCGAATTCACCGACGCCTGTTCAGAGCCGGGTCTGGTCTTTTGCGTCCATCGCCTCTGCCAGCCTATCGCATCCTCGCGGGACACTCCGCCCGTTCGAGCCCGGCACGTCTATCCTAATCAAGAGGAAACGGATCCCATGCATGACCTCAAGAGATGTTCGCGCACCCGAATCCTGTCGATTCTGCTGCTGTTTTTCCTGGCTCCCTGCATTCCCGCTCAGGCCTTCAACCCAACTTCGGGCAAAACCGTCGACGCACTTTCTCCCGACCTCCGCAACAAGATCGATCGCATCGCCGTGCAGGTTCTCGAAGCGACCGGCGTGCCGTCGGCCTCCGTTGCGGTCGTTCAGCACGGCAAGCTCGTCTACACGCATGCCTACGGATTCGGGCGCCTCGAATCCGGATCAACGCCAGCTATCCCCGCCACGACCGAGATGCGATATTCCGTCGGGTCGATCTCAAAACAATTTGCCGCCGCCGCAATTCTGATACTTCAAGAACAAGGGAAGCTTTCACTCGACGATCCCGTCGGCAAATACATCCCCGGCCTTACGCGCGGCCGCGAAGTGACTATCCGCCAGGTTCTTTCGCACACCTCCGGCTACGAGGACTACTGGCCCGAGGACTACGTGATGACACCCATGCTGAAGTCCACCACCCCTCAGCAGATCCTCGACACGTGGGCCAAGAAGCCGCTCGACTTCGATCCCGGAACAGACTGGCAGTATTCCAACACCAACTACGTCATTGCCGGCCGCATCGTCGAGATCGTCTCCGGCGAGCCTCTTCTTCAATTCCTCAACGATCACATCTTTCGACCGCTCGGCATGAGCTCGGTGTGGGACTCCGATCGGAGTCCGATTGGGCCGCCCGCTGCCGACGCTTACTATCGCCACGCGCTCGGCCCGCTGCGTCCTGCGCCCGCAGAGGGCTGCGGCTGGATGTTTGCGGCGGGCGAGCTGGCCATGACCGCGCACGACCTCGCCCTCTGGGATGAGAGCCTTCTTGCCGAGTCGATTCTGAAACCCGAAAGCTACAAAGAAATGTTCACTGAGGTCAAGCTGAGAAACGGGAAGGGCACGGAGTACGGCCTCGGCGTCTTCATCCGCAGCCGCGACGGCCATCGCTCCGTCGAGCACTCGGGCGAAGTCTCCGGATTCGTCTCCGACAATGAAGTGCTAATCGATGATGGCGCGGCCGTCGCCGTTCTTGCCAACCAAGACGCGGTCAGCGCGGCCTCGACGATTGCCCGGCTCGCTGCGCCGCTCGTGGCGGGATATCGGCCCAGCGCTCCCGAACAACAGGCGCTCGACATTTACTGCGGCCTCGAGCAGGGTCGCATCGACCGCTCGCTGCTTGCGCCAAACCTGAGTGAATACTTCACGCCGGAGGCGATTGCGGATTTTCAGTCCAGTCTCGTTCCGCTTGGAGAGCCGCTCAGCCTGCGCCAGACCGCCGAAGAACGTCGCGGCGGGATGACCTTCCGCACATTTGACGTCATCTATCCCGGCCGCAGGCTTCGGCTCACCACCTACACCTACCCTGATGGCAAGCTCGAGCAATACCTGGTCGAGCCAGCTGATTAGGGCGGTCGATCGGGTTTTGCGGGCGCGAGGCAGAATTTCTTCAGGAGACTTTTTGGGATGTGGTCTCATCGGCCATCCTTTACGATCACTTTGCTGTGCGCGAGTCGCGTCATTCATCTCCGTGACTGGTTTCTCGGCAGGATCCCCGGCTGGCCTCTCCAGGCGCCAAATCTGCGCGCCACGCGCCACGCAATTGCCAGTGGAGGCAGCGTGCTCGATGCAATCTATGTGGAGCCCGTCGCGCAACCTGCTCGGATGTCGGTGCTGATCTGCCACGGCATCGCCGAGGTTGTTACGCAGTGGTGGCCGATTCAACGATTATTCGCCGACGCCGGCATCTCGTCCCTCGTATTCGACTACTCGGGCTACGGCCGCAGTACTGGCCGCCCAAGTTGGACTCAGTGCGAGCAGGATGGGATTTCAGCATTTCAGCTTCTCAAGCGCCTGGCTCCGCGTTGCCCGACCTCACTTCTCGGGTTTTCGCTCGGGACTGGCGTTGCTTCGGCGATCGTCCATCGAGTCGAAGCCGATCGCATCATTCTTTGCGCCGGCTTCTCATCGTTCCGGGCAGCGGCCCACGCAGCCGGCATTCCCAGGATTCTTTCGCCCCTGGTGCCGCCCATCTGGAACTCTGAAGAATCCCTGCCCCAATGCAAGCTGCCTGCCCTCATCGTTCATTCAACAGCCGATCGGCTCTTTCCCATACAAATGGCGCGCGACATCATGTCCTGGTGCGGAGGAGACGCAGAGTTGCTCCTCTTGGATAGCGGCGGCCATAACGAGCCCTTCTACAAACCCAGTCTTTCCTTCTGGGGTCCGATCATTGACCGGCTCATGCGCTGACCGGGGTGAACGAAAAGGCCGTCGCACCGAGGGCCCGCTGCATGCAATGCCCGCCGCACGCTGAGCCTCCGGTAAACTTGAGATGGACCCATGTTTGAGAACCTTACCGACAAACTGCAGCGCGTGTTCAAGAATCTTCGCGGCCAGGGCACGCTTACTGAAGAGAACATCGCCGAGGCTCTGCGCGAGATTCGCGTGGCAATGCTCGAGGCCGACGTCAATCTGCAGGTCGTCACCGACCTGATCGAGCACATCCGCGAGAAGGCCGTCGGAACCGAAGTGCTCACCGCGCTGTCTCCATCCGAGCAAGTCGTCAAAATCGTTC
>JASHSG010000017.1 GCA_030040935.1 Acidobacteriaceae bacterium
CACGAGGCGTAGAGGCGAAGCATGGAGTCGTAGTAAGCCTGGCCCGCGGCGTTGTCTTTAATGCCCCAGTTGCCGTCGTCCCACGGGCAGGGCGATTGTATATCGGCGGCGTCGGAGGCGCGAAACGAAGTTCCTGCAACGGGCAAATTGGCAGCGACGACCTGGCGGGGAATACCGCGCACGATGTGAATGCCGAATTTGAGGCCTTGCCGGTGCAGCCAGTCGGCGAGCGGCTTGAATCCCTGGCCACCGGAGGCGGAAGGAAATCGCGCGGGGTCGGGAATGAGAAGGCCGTTGGCGTCCCAGAGATATTTGCGTTCTTCGAGGTTGTGGCCGGCGGGATTGGCCATGTACCAGCCTTCGTCGATGACTGCGTACTTCCATCCGTACTGCTGAAGGGAGGCGAGAACGGAGGCGTTGGCTTTGAATTGATCCTCGTCGATCGTGAAGCCGTAGGAGTCCCAGCTGTTCCAGCCCAAGGGCGGGGTGGGGGCGAGGGATTGCGGGCGGGCGAGCGGCGAGACGAGCGATGCGGCGAACAGCGCCGCGAGGATGAGTGCAGGCTTGCGCATGAGGAAAGGATAGTCGAGCGGGGCTCGCCGAGCGAGCAGTGCCAGCGGGGCTAACGCCTTGGCCAGGGATGCGGCCGCCCTGTGCCATCCCTGGCGCAAAGCAATGGCGCATGCAGGATGCAGCGCCCGCGAAGTTGACAAGTTAGCGACGGGGGCGGAGGAAGGCGAATGAGCTGGCGGAAGTGGCGAGTTATTCTAAGCGAAGCCTGCAGACAGAAAAGAGAGCCGGACCCATCCAGTTCGGGTCCGCGAGGAGAACCGATGACTGAGACTCGCCGGGCCGGTGCGTGGTGGAGAGCTTTCGCGCTGTGTGCGGCCGCGGCATTTCTGGCGGCGCCGGAAGCGAGGGGGCAGGCGACCCAGCCAGCAGGAAAGCCGAAGACGATCAAAGCGCTGCTCGTAAGCGACATTCACTTTGAGCCCTTCTGGGACCCAGCAAAGGCCGCGCGGCTGAGGACTGCGCCGGTGAGCGAGTGGAACGCGATTCTGGGCGGGCCTGCTTCAGCGGATCAGGCGGCGCGATTCGCAGAGCTGCTGAAGGCGTGCAAGGTGCGGGCGGCCGATACTTCGTACCCGCTGTATAAGTCGAGTTTGCTGGCGATTCACGCGGATGCGAAAGGGGCGAAGTTCGCGGTGCTGAGCGGCGATTTGATCTCGCACGATTTTTCCTGCAAGTTCGAGTCGGTTTTTTCAAAGGAGACGCCGGCCGAATACCGGGCTTTTGTGGAGAAGACAATTGATTTCGTGATGCGCTCGTTGCGCGGCGCTTTGCCCGGCGTGCCGGTGTATGCGGGGCTGGGCAACAACGATTCGGATTGCGGCGACTACAAGTTGGACCCCGACAGCGCGTTCCTGGAAGACATCGGAAAAACCATGACCGCCGATTTCTTGGCCGGTGACCGAACCGAGGCGCAGCGGACGTTTGGCGAGGGAGGGTTTTACAGCGCGAGGCTGCCGGCGCCGATGGAGCACACGCGAATCGTGGTGCTGGACAACCTGTTTATGGCTCGACAATATTCGACGTGCGGAGGGAAGGACAATCCGGATCCGGCCTCGACGCAGATTGCGTGGATGGAGCAGCAACTGGACGCGGCCAGGCGAGGCCACGAGAAGGTATGGGTGATGTCGCACATTCCGCCGGGCGTAAATCCCTACGCAACGGCGACGAGAGTGCTCGATCTGTGCGGGGGCGGCAAGCCGCAGATGTTTTTGAAGTCGGAAGCACTGCCGGAGGCCATGGCGGGATACGGAGACGTGATTGCGCTGGCAATTTTCGCGCACACGCACATGGACGAGATGCGGCTGCTGAAATCGGCGCCGGGCGCTCCGCCGCGGGATGTGGCCATCAAGATGGTCGCGTCGATATCGCCCATCGACGGAAACAATTCGACATTTGCGGTAGCCGAGATCGATGCGGCGACGGCCCAACTGCGGGACTACCGAGTCTTTGTGGCGTCGAACCAGACGGGCGTCGACACGCAATGGACCGAGGAGTACGATTTCGCGAAGACTTACCAGAAAGATGCGTTCACTGCGGCGAGTGCGGGAGATTTGATTGCCGGATTCAAGGCCGATCCCACGGCGCAAGATCCGGCAAGTCAAAGCTATATCCGGAATTACAGCGCGGGCGGCGGCCCGCGAGCTCTGGGAGCGTTCTGGCAGCCGTATACCTGCGCGCTGAGGAACGACGGGCCGGACGCGTTCAGGGAGTGCGTGTGCGGGAAGACGGCCAGCAGCCAGTAGGCTTCTGCCAGTGAGGAAAGGCGAGCAGCGCCAGCGGAGTGAGCGGGGCCAGGACGGGAGCGCGTCCCGCGAGCCATTGAGGCGGGGATGCTTGTCGTCCGCGCCTACCGCGTCCAGTTGATAAGGGAGGGAGTGTCGCCGGCGGCCCATAAGCCAACGATGGTGAGAGCGCCAGCGGCGAGAACGATTAGCGCGAGTCTTAGCAGACGGTGATCTTGCGATCCGGCGCCAATAAGCTTGAATTGCGGGGGTGACGTCTGGCTGGCGGGGAGAGCCGACGGGCGCTGGGACGAGGAAATGCTCCGTGACGCGAATACAGCCGCGCCGGCTTTTGGCCGAGCGGAGAGTTCGGGGAAATCATCAGGCAATTTCGAGGCCGGGAACCACCGGTTGGGGCTCGTGACGGAGAAGAATCCGGCTTGAGCGACCGTGTAGCCGCGGCGTGTGACGGAACGAAGGATCTTCATGCGATCCTCCCTGGTGATTCAACTGGGAGCATACGCTTTGGCTTCTCTCAATTCAAGCCGTCAGGAACGATCGCAAATCGTTCGGCTTCGGACGCTCCCCGAAGCGAGCGAGTTTCACTCTGGATGACAGTGGAAAGCCGAGAGGTAATGCAGCCGAGGTCAGAGGCGCGAGAACTGAGGCGCCTGGGTTTTTCAGGGCCCAAGGACGATCTCCTCAAGCTTTCCGGAACGAAGCCGGACCAGACGACCGTAGAGTGGCTTGCCATCGTCTGCGACATAGTTGCCTCTGGGGCGCGCCCGAGGGTCCACGAACCCCTGCTCCTCGATTTTCTGGCCGAAGAGATTCACCGCATATCCGTTCGCGAATGGAATCACGCCGGGAGAATTCTTAAAGACGTCGAAGCTGAAATCGGGACTGGCCGTGATGTCGCCAGTTCCCGCCAGATTGATCGTCCCGATCACAGCAGCACGAGGAGTCCATACCGCGCCCGAAAGCGCAGGAGGAGAGGCGAACGTTTTGCCAGTTGTGGGATCCATGTTGCTCTCTTGCCATATGGCTCCCCCTGTCGCTGTTTTTCCATCTGCGGCGGGAATTGCGCAAGAAGCAATGAAGGCGCCGCCTTCCTGCTGCAACATGAATACGCTCGTACCTTCGACCGTAAAAAACTGCGTTTTGGGCGGCGATGGCGGCTCACTGGCGTCCTCCGATTGTTTGCCCTCCCATTCCTTCACCTCCGCCGTAACGTCGGTCCGAGCCAGAAGAGCGGGCGGGTATGGGGGAAAGAATTCGGCTCCCTGCATAGCCCGGTTGCGTAATTCCTGCACCAAAGGGTCCAACGGAAGAGCAGAACAGCGTACGGCGGGATCCTTATCTTCGGCCGCGATCTTTGCCAGTAATGCCGGATCGGTCAGCTTGGCCACGGCAGCGGCGCGGACCGAGGCGTCCGCGTCGCCCAGCGCGACTTTCGCGAGCACTGCCTGATCTGTCAGCTTGGCCACGGCAGCGACACGGACCGAGGCATCCTGGTCGCCTAATGCAATCTTCGCCAGCACCGCCTGATCGGTCAGCTTGGCCACCGCAGCGGCACGAATCGAGGCGTCCGCGTCGCCTAGCGCGACTTTCGCGAGCACTGCCTGATCGGTCAACTGCGCAACGGCAGCGCTGCGTATGCTGGGATCTTTATCTTCAAGCGCGACCTTCGCCAGTTCATTGCAAGCCTTCTGCTTGCCGGAATGGCATTGTGACGCCAGTGTGTCCACGCTGACGCTTGCTTCCACAAGTTGTCCGGTGGGCATGCAGAACCATGCGGCCATGATGATGAAGATAGCCACGGCGCAGTGGGCGACGGAGAAAAAGCGGGGTCGGGTAAAGCAAGCGTGCACGTTCCTCATGATTCACCATTTTGGCGGTCGGCCAAAGGCAGGGCCTGAAGTCGAACCAGCTTACTTGTGGCGGCTGTGCCGGCGCAAGAATAAAGCGAGAGCCGGGCCGGATTCATGCTGTTCGGATACCATGCAGGCATGAGATGACTAGCCAGAAAAGTTCCGTGAGGGTGCGGGGATAGCGATGAGGCGGCGATGAAAAAGGGATATTGGGTGAATGCGTACAGGGCGATTCATGATGAGGCGGCGCAGAAGGCATATACGCCGCTGGCGATCGCGGCGATTGAGGCCTTTGGCGGCAAGTTTTTGACGACGGGCGCGAGCCGCGTGGAGGCGCACGAGGCGGGCGTGGCGACGCGGACGATCATTGTGGAATTTGAGAGCTACGAGACGGCGCTGGCGGCGCGGAAGAGCGAGGCATATCAGAAGGCGCTGGAGGTTTTGGGTAACGGCGCGGAGCGCGATGCGCGGATTGTCGAAGGGGCGTAGATCGGGCAACGCGAGCCAGATCAATTTAGCGGGCGGAGGAGACGGCCTGACGGAGGCGCGGGGTTTTCTCCTGGTCTTGGAGGAGATACTCATTCACAGCCGCTGCCGCTTTGCGGCCTTCGGAGATGGCCCAGACAACGAGGGACTGTCCGCGGCGCATGTCGCCGGCGGCGAAGATGCCGTCGACCGAAGACATGTAGTTGGTCGTGGCGATGTTGCCGCGATTGTCGAGCGCGAGACCAAGCTGCTCGATCATGCCGTTTTTCACAGGGCCGAGAAAGCCCATGGCGAGCAGCACCAGATCGGCGTCGAGGATGAATTCGGTTCCGGGCTGAGGCTCAAACTTCGGCGGAGGGCCGACGCGCAC
Organism: Acidobacteriaceae bacterium; assembly: GCA_030040935.1. Taxonomy (GTDB): domain Bacteria; phylum Acidobacteriota; class Terriglobia; order Terriglobales; family Acidobacteriaceae; genus Telmatobacter. Next base: position 5,022 of record JASHSG010000017.1, read on the forward strand.
GCAGTGAAGCTGGCTGACGTTGCCCTGGTCGTCGCCGGTGAACTTGACGGTGTTGATGGACCAGTCGCGAATGCCGCCCTCTTCGTGCGAGCTTTCGATGCGCAGTTGCAGGGGCCAGAGCGGCCAGGGGGTTGACGCGGCGCGCTC
>JASHSG010000183.1 GCA_030040935.1 Acidobacteriaceae bacterium
ATTCCCTCCCTGGGATCGGGAGACGCCACTGCTGTGGCCAGAACCACCGTTTCGCCTGTCGTCACCAGCGCGGCGCCGGATGCTTGCTTGGCCATGCGACCGGTCTCAAAGACCAATCGTTTGCCGCCGTCCAGCTCGACGGCTATTTCATGTTTCGTAGACATATTGTCCTCGTTTCGTTTTGTTCGCTTGGGAAAATCGTGTGGGGAATGCGCGACAGCGCGCGCAACCAACACCTATGCGCAAGCTCAGGCACCTGCTTTAGCCCGCCCGGCGCGCCTTGGTCCGGTGTTCCATGTTGGATGGGGACCGTGACCCAAGTCCGGTCTGAATGTTTCCGGTTCAATGTCGGCTTTCTTCTGACTACTTCCGGATTCCGAGTTTGCCGATCACGTCGCGATAGCGGTCCGTATCGTGCGTCTTCAGATAATCCAGCAGACGGCGGCGCTTGCTGACCAGCATCAGCAGCCCACGGCGGGATGCATGATCCTTCTTGTGAGTCTTGAAGTGCTCGGTCAGGTCGTTGATCCGCTCGCTCAGAATCGCAATCTGGACTTCCGGCGATCCGGTGTCCGTTTCGTGAGTTCGGAAGCGTTTGATCAGGTCAGTCTTTTTCTCAATCGCCAGCACGGCGTCAGTAACTCCTCATCTTCTCTCGTGTCCACTCTTCAGTGTCTACTGAAAGAGTAACATGAACCCGTTATCGGATAAAGCCCGCGCCTTTCCGGACGAGTGGCCGCCTATGAAGCGTGCTTCCATCGGCCTGAAGGATTCCGGCATCGAATCTGCCATTAACGAAGCGTGATGATTTCGGCTTCCGTCCCTTCTGGGCAGATTTTTCAAACTGTTTTCAAATGAACTGCTCCGCGAACACCCCGCGATCCTGTATAGTGTTTTTCTCCCCTGGGGCGACCGATTTCCCCACACAGCCGGAGCATGCCGACAAAGAGCTCCGGTCAGTTTCACGCGGCACAACATCTAAAAGGAGAAGAAAATGGTCGATTCATCTCCCATCGGAATTGCGAAACAAGCCGCTGGCTGGGCCATCGCGCTGAGTGTTCTACTCATCCTCGCAGGCATTCTGGCGATTGTTCTACCGCCGGTCGCAGGCATCGGAGTGACGATTGTTATCGCCTGGCTGCTGGCGCTCGCAGGTGTGGCGCATCTGGCAATCGCCTGGCATATCCGTCCGACTGGCGGCATGTTCCTGGAGCTTCTTGTCGGCCTGCTCTATCTGGCAGTGGCGATTTACATGCTGGTTTGGCCGGTCGCCGGCCTTGCCTCGCTCACGCTTCTGCTCGCATGCTACCTCTTCGCCAAAGGCATTCTGGTTCTGATTCTGGCCTTCCGCATCCGTCACCATTCCGGCGCCGGCTGGCTTTCCTTCGATGGCATCATCGCGCTGATTCTGGGGGCGATGATCGGCCTGAGCTGGCCCTGGAGCAGCGAGTGGGCCATCGGAACGCTGATCGGGATCAGCATGCTCTTCGCGGGAATTACCCGTCTCCCCATCGCCATGGGAGCACGCCGGATTCTTGCCAAGCCCGCATAGCCGCGCTTGCCGACGCGCGCGATAGCAGTTCCAGAGCGGCTATCGCGGCCGCGACAACCGAGCGGCCATGCTGAACCAGTCGCCACAGACACCATTTCGTTTGTGGCGCCGCTCGGCGCCTGCCCTTCCATTCACTGGTTCCCGCTCCCAGCTGCTTGCCTTTTCGTTCCTCCGGTCCCCTCGGCCATATTTTTCTCAATGGATCCCGGCGTCCCGCCAGTAATTCGCCCGCGCCACGATTCTTGCCCCATAATCCTCGACGGTTCGAACGCGAATCGTATGCAACCCCGGCGTCGGATCCGAAGGGCTGAACGTGATCAGGTACCGGTTGCGCGCGTCACCAGCGGCCCTCATCACCTCCGCCTCAAACTTCTTGTCGGTGACAAATTGCATGTACTCGCCGCCGCTCAGGTCCGCAATCTCTTTGGTCACGTTTTTCCTGAGCGCCTGCACGAGCATCGCAAGCGGCGCCAGCAAATTGCCGCCTGCGGTCTGCTGCGGCAAACCCGGCGTGGGCGTACCCGCCCGGGACGTTTGCGCGTAATACGGACCATGCATTCCGCCAGCCAGTTCGGCCAGGCCGGGCGAAAAACTCACGCTCAGCACCAAGACGTCCGACTCGCCGATCCGCTTGATCAAGTCCACGGGTTTGGTGTGGCGGCTACCGTGGTCGCGTTCCTCGCTGATCAAGAGCACCACCCGCCGGTACTCTTTGGGCTGTTCTTGCTCGAGCGCCACGGCGTAATTCATCGTGTCGAGAATCGCCGCGCCGCCGTTGCCCGGCTCGAGGTTCCTCAGGTCGTCTTCCACTGCGTCGCTCGAGCGGGTGAAGTCCTGAATCAAATGCTGCTTCGAGTCGAATCCCACCAGCGCCACCTGGCTGCGCGGGTCGAAGAGAAACACATCGAGCAACGGCCCCAGCCGCGCAAACTTGTCAAACTCGAGCACGCTCGAGGCGCCTTCTTCCACGGCGACCACCAGGGACACGGGCGCTGAATCGAGCTCCGTCTGGACGCGAATCTTTTGCGGCACACCGTTGTCTTCGAGCACAAAATCGCTCTGCTTCAGCCCGTAGAGAATACCTCCGCCTTTTTCCTCCACCAGCGTCGGCACCAGGACCTCGGTCGTGGTCACGCGCAGGCTCGGCGCTGCGCGGGACGCGCTGGGCATCGGCTTGGGCGGCTCGATTGGCGGCAATTGCTGCGCCCACGGAATCACGGCCGAGGCCGGCTGCATCATCAGGAAGAACAGGAGAATATTTCGCATCCGTAATCGATAAGGAATCATTCACTGTCTTGCGCGCGCTTCGCGTTCCACCTGTCCCGTCCACGCCAGAAAACGCAGGAGCTCCCTGCGCTCGGCCCACATAAAGCCGAGAACTGCCTTGGCAGTCAGCGTTTCGGCCTTCTTGCCAGAATAGGTTTCCACGCGCCAGCGCAGGAACTCGCTTCGCCATGGGGCCAGCCGGTGGCCCCGCGTTGCATTCCACAAGAAGCGCAGCGCGGCAAGCAAATCGGACCCTCTCGCCTGAAGTATAGAAGAGGGTGCATCGGTCGCGGCCGTCGAATCGGCAACCAGCCTTAACTCTGCAACTTCGCGAACAGGCTGTTCGATGGCGATTCCAGTTGCGCGATCACGTCTTCTAGCGCGGTCTGTTGCGTTTCCGCCTGCGAAAGCTGAGTGGAAATGGTGGGTATATCGGCCTGCATCAGATTGGTCTGCGCCGCCGTGAGTTGCGTCTCCTCGCTTGTTACCGCGCCGGACGCCGCGCTAAGCTGCGTGATTGAGCTGTCGATCGTTACGCGCTGCTGCGACACGTAGTTCAACGCTGTTGACAGGGCTGCCGTGTCGCTGGCCGCCTGCGCCGTGTTCACCACGCCGCTCGAGTAGTCGGCCACGAGCGCATTCAGCGCGCCGAATACGCTGTTCCCGCCCGCGCCCAGGAAAATCTGGTCCCCGGGCACGTTCAGCTGGATCTTCTGTCCGTTGGGAAGCTCAATGTAATTCACGTTGTCGTCGCCGTCATAGCTGGTCACGGCCGGCGACGCCGCAGTCGAGGTCGAGAAGGGCGCTGCGCCGGTCTGGCCCCCGGCAAAAATATATTGGCCTTGATAACTGGTGTTGGCGAGCGACTGCACTTCGTCGCGAATCCCCGAGATCTGGTTCGAGATCGATTCCACATCGCTGGCGTTCATCGTCCCGTTATTGGCGCTGGTCGCGAGCGATATTGCCTGGGTCAGCTCGGATACAACGCTGAGGGTGTTCACCTGACCCACGACTCCCGACGCTTCCTGATCGAGGGCCGCGCTCTGCCCGTTCAGACTGCTTGCCGCGCTCGAAATGTCGCCGGCCAAGGTTGACGCCGACGTAAGCACCTGCTCGCGCAGCGCATTGTCCGTCGGATCGCCCTCCAGCGATGAAAACGAGTCGAAAAAGTTTGTGATGTCGGTGCCAATGTCTCC
>JASHSG010000184.1 GCA_030040935.1 Acidobacteriaceae bacterium
GGCCGGTGCGATGCGTGAAGTACTCGGCGAAGCCCGCGGCGCGGATGACGGAGCGAGCCGCATCGTCGGCCTCGAAGCCGGAGATGGGGCGGTTCTCGGCGAACGCGGATTCGACGAGGGCGATGGCGGCGTCGCGCGCACGGCGCACGGTTTCAAAAACCAACTGCTCGCGGGCGCTCGGCTCGCGGCCCACGACGCCGGTCCAGGTGATGTCGTAGAAGATCGAGCCGGGCTGGTCGGGAAGGCCCCAGATATCGATGAGCAGAAAGTCGCCCTCGCGGATGGGCGCGGAGCGCTCGGCGGTGGGCTCGTAGTGCGAGTCGGAGGTGTTGGCGTTCACGCTCACGTCGGGGCCGTTTTCCCAGATGAGATGTTCGCGGCGCAGGGCTTCGCTGAGCCACATCCTGAGGTCGTACTCTGTAAGTCCGCCCGTCCGGCCAGGACCAGGGCGCAGGCGGCGGCCGACCTCGTGCCAGGCCTCGGCGACGATCGCGTCGATGGCGCGCTGCGCGATCTGGTGGCTGGCGATTTGCTCTTCCGTGAGGACGGCTTCGAACTGGCTGACAAGATCGGCGGAGGTGACGATTTCTTTGCCGAGCGAGCGGAGGAACTCGACCGTCCCCGCATCCACCATCGACACGTACATGATGTCGTTGTTGGGCGAGTACTGCATGGCGATTTTTTTCTGGTTTTGGAGGAGATTTTCGAGACCAGCGCGCAGCTCCTGCCAGCTTGAGTATTGGGTTTTCGCGCCGGGCAATGCGTCGAGGCGGGCTTGTTCAATTCGGTGAACGAGTTTGCGCGGGTCGCCGGACGAGGGAATGAAGTAATACCAACGGCGCGTGATGTGCGCGTTTGGATCAAGCGAGAGAATGCGTGCGGCGATGGGATCGCGATGATGGTGATCGTAGAAAAGCCAGCCGTCGAGAGACGCGTCGCGCAGAGCAGACTGGATGACGGAGAGATTCATACGGAAATGATAGCGGGGCCAGCGGAATCGGCGGGGACCCGGTCGATTGCGAAGCGGTTTCCGAGCAGCCGAAGAACGGCTCGCGCACCCGATCATCCGCAGGATCCTACGAAGCAAGGGGATTTGTTAGACTCCGGTCTAGACGCAGACTCGACGACAGTCGAACGTGCATGAAATCATCCCTATTGAAGTGACCGCTGCGAATGCCCTGGGGCTCGCCAGCCTTCCTGAGGAGCCTTTGGATGCGCCCAACGACGAAGAGTTCTCCTGGTTCAACGAAGCGCGCAGCTTCCGCCGGCAAAGATCAGGGAGAGACTCCTTTCGAGGCGCTGGCCAGCATCTGCTCGGTTCTGGTGGTGGGCCTATTCATTCTGACTTTCTTAGCTGAAAACTTCGTCATTCCGTCGGGCTCGATGGAGAACACGCTGCTTATAGGCGATCACCTGGTCGTGGACCGGATCACGCTAACGCCGCCCGCTTCGTGGATGCCGTTCATAAGGTATCGGGAGCCGAGGCGCGGCGATGTAGTGGTGTTCTTCAAGCCCGTTTATCAGCCGGGTATCGATGCGACTGACGCCGACGGGACGCCGAAGTACACTACCTTGGTGAAGAGATTGATTGGCGTACCGGGCGATCATATTCATCTACGCAACGGCATAGTGATTCTTAATGGCGTCGCACAGCCTGCGGGATTTGCGCAGCCGACGACGACGGATAACTTCAACGAGTTCCTCGACGATTTTCCCGCAGTCCCTCCAGCCGAGGTGCCTGACTCAACAGAGTCGTGGGCCGTGAACATCTCGAGTTATATCCAGGACGGCGACCTGGTGGTTCCACCCGGCATGTATTTCATGATGGGCGACAACCGGCACAACAGCCTGGACTCGCGCTACTGGGGCTTCGTGCCGCGCACCAACATCCTTGGCCGTCCGCTCTTCAACTACTGGTCGTTCGAGGCCGCAGACGGGCAACTTGAACAAACAGGATTCAGTCGCAAGCTTGCGTGGATCGGCCACGTTCTGGTGCATTTCTTCCCAGACACTCGCTGGAAACGCACTTTCCACGTTGTTCATTGAAGCGAAGTTGTGAGATCCCGATTTGATCCTGGTGCGCTCCGGGCGTATGACCGACGATGCTTCAGTAAGAACTTGGTTGATGGTCTGTTCCGATTGCGTAAGGATCAAATCGCTGCAAGGAATTTGTGGCGGAGTGTGCCAGTCGCGCGCGCAGCTGGGCTAATTTGGCTATCTGGGTGATTGAGAAATCAATAGCCTGCGTGTTTTCAATGCGCACTAAAGTGAGGCACGCAAGTTTGTACGGGATTTGCGTTGCGAAATTCAGGCGCCGGCAGTCAGGCGATGGCGCGGCGCTTGTCGCCCTGCAGCTTAATCGAAACGTGGACCAGAGTCAGCGCGGCGGGAGTGACGCCGGGGATGCGGCTGGCCTGGCCGATGGTCATGGGGCGAATGCGCTCCAGTGTATCGCGCATCTCGCGCGAAAGGCCGCTGATGGCGCCGTACTCGAGCCAGTCGGGGATGGAGACGGACTCGGCGGCCTTGAGCCGCTCGATGGACTTCTTCTGCTGGTCGAGGTAGCCGGAGAACTTGATCTCGGTTTCGACCGCGCGGGCCTCGTTACGCATGGCCGCACGCACTATCGGATTTGTGTCCTGCTGCGTGGCATAGTCTGACAGAATCGGATTCGGGTCGGATTTGAAGTCGTCCTGGAGGGCCAGCAGAGCATGGTTCATGGTCACTTCGGGCCGCTTGAGCAATTGCGCCCACCTCAATCCCGCCGTGGCTGGAAGCGAATCGAGTCCGGCTACCCTCAGCTCCTCTCCGCGCACCAATCTTTGGCTCAATAGTCGATGCAGCGCGGCCATCCGCGCCTGCTTCTGCTCGTATTCGGCCCAGGCCTCGTCGCTGATGAGCCCGAGACGGCGGCCGTGCGGGGTGAGGCGGCGATCGGCGTTGTCGATGCGCAGATGCAGGCGGAACTCGGCGCGCGAGGTGAACATGCGGTACGGCTCGTTGGTGCCCTTTGAAATGAGATCGTCAATGAGGATTCCGGTGTAGCCCTCGGTGCGATCGATCGTGAAGGGCGGCTGGCCTTTCAACCAAAGCGCCGCGTTGATGCCGGCCATGATGCCCTGGCAGGCAGCCTCTTCGTATCCACTGGTGCCGTTGATCTGTCCGGCGAGATAGAGGCCGGTGAAGGCCTTGACGCGAAGGGTGCGGTCGAGCTCGGTGGCGTCGACCGAGTCGTATTCGATGGCGTAGCCGGGGCGGAGCATCTCTGCCTTGTCGAGGCCCGGGATGGAGTGAACCATCTGCCACTGCACTTCCATGGGCAGCGAAGTGGACATGCCGTTGATGTAGACCTCGTGGGTGTTGAGACCCTCTGGCTCGAG
>JASHSG010000185.1 GCA_030040935.1 Acidobacteriaceae bacterium
TGCCGCCGGGCCGAAGCGAGGGACTTATCGCCGAGCCCATTGCATTCCCTTTTTCGTTCATGAACGGATTGTAAGGGAGCGAAGTCTGAGACGGGATAGGCTGCGAAACCGGGTTCCGCTACGGGAACTACGGGGCCTCAAGTTCCGCAAGGGGAATCTTCACGTAACAGTCTGATAGAGAAGCACTTCTGATCGCCTAAACCTTCTTGCCTGTTCCATTTCGGAACCCTCGACCGGGTTTGCGCCTCGCCCCCGGCGCGTCTTCTCAATCCCTATCCCTCACCTGATCACGAACTTAGGAAATCCGTCCCCGTTTGGCACGCAACGTGTATGAAAACAGGACAAAGCCCGCCAGCTAACGCAGAAACGGGAAGCTGGAGGATCGGAGATCAGGGGCCAGTGAACTGAAAGTCGTAGTTGCGACCCGCAAACTGAAGCGGTTTCCCGTGGGAACGAAAGGATCGGCACATGCACCAGACAGAAACAATCAGGGGGACAGCCCGGAAACGAGGCAGCGCGGTGCGCACCCATGTCAGCCCGGAGCGCAGGGACGTCAATGGCGGCGGCAAACGCAAGGGCCCGGGGCTCGAGACAAACCGCGCGCTCGACAGGCAAAAGACCCCCGGCCGCAAGCGTGTCGAGACAGTTGTCGAGACCCTTTCCGCGCTGCGCACTTCGGGAGAAACGCTTGCCGAAGCGGCCCACGATGCGCGCAACATGGTCACGGCGCTGGGGCTCTACTGCGATCTGCTGGAGGAGCCGGGAGTCCTCGCCAATCCCTTCGTTCATTATGGCCACGAGCTGCGCCTGGTAGCTGCGGCAAGCCGCCGCCTGGTTGAGAAGATCGCCGCGATCGACGCACAAATGGACTCTTCCGCGGCGACCGCCACTCTCCCCGCAGGATCGATCCCCGGGGCGGCGCCACGGAAACCGCAAATTGATGGGACCGCCGTTCTCGACCGGACTTCCGACCAGAACCCGGCAAGTCTGTCTCATGCGTGCCGGCGCTGGGACCTCCTGCCCGCAATGCCAGTCGCAAATCTTGCCGCTGAACTGATTGCCAACCGCAATCTGCTCGCGGCGCTGGCCGGCCCCGCGATCGCCCTCACCGTCGATGCCGAAGGCGGAGAGCGTCCGGTGCGGCTGACCGGCGAAGACCTCACCCGGGTCCTCGTAAACCTTGTGAAGAATTCCGCGGAGGCAATGCCCTCGGGCGGGAGCATTCACATTAGCCTGCGCGAGGAGCCGCCCGCGCATGGCGCTGTCGCCTGTCTTCTCGTCACGGTTGAAGACAACGGTCCGGGGATTCCTCCCGGCGCACTGGAGACGATCTTTGCCTCCGGTTACACCTCGCATGGCGTCAGCGAAAGCCCGCAAGGAAACTGGATCCTCGGCCATCGCGGCCTGGGCCTCACGATCACGCGCTCCATTGTGGAGGGTGCCGGGGGACGCATTACCGCCGGCAATTGCGAGCATGGGGGGCGTGCTTTTCCTTGGAACTGCCGCTGCGCAAGTCAAGCTGATGTCCTCGAACCGTCCCGACGCAGGCGATTGGGGCTTTCGTCCGAAACCTGCAGCGGCCCGAACACCAGGAACGGAGCCGATTGCTAAAAGTTGAGCGGCAGGCGCCGGAAGCCCCGAGCTTTTGCTTCAGATTCTTCCTTGAAAACCCGAGAGGCGAATACAATGCTGGATACAGTCTTCAACACACGGGAAATGGAGTTCATTCCACAACTCGCCGGGCCGGCGATCCGTCTGCACCTGCTGGTGGTGGACGCGGACGCGGCGGTGCGCTCGGCCTGCGCGGAAATCGCCGCGAGTTTGGGCTATGCCGTCGACAGCACCGGCGATCTCAGCCAGGCGCGAAGTCTTCTGCGCGGCCACATCGCCGACATCCTTCTGGTCAACCTGCCTTCGGGATCGAACGAGGGCCTGGAGCTCGTCTCCGAGGTGAAGTTGCTCTATCCCGAGACCTCAGTGATCGCCATGACCGCTACTGGCTCGGTGAATGTGGCCGTCGAAGCCATGCGATGCGGCGCCTCCGACTACCTTACCAAGCCATTCGCCATGGATGAGCTTTCGACGGTGCTCGACCGCGCTGCGCAGTCGCATATGACCGACACGGCAACGCGCCAGTTGCGCGAGCGGCTGCGCCTGTCCGAGGGCCTGGGTTCGATCATCGGCCGCTCGCCCGAGATGGAGAAGATCTATCGCATCCTTTCCAAGGTCGCGCAGAGCACGCATCCGGTTCTGATCCTCGGAGAGAGCGGTACGGGCAAAGAGCTCGTCGCGCGCACCATTCACGCCTACGGCCCCAACGCTCAGAAGCCCTTTTTACCCGTCGACTGTGGGTCCCTCGTACCCACGCTGATCGAGAGCGAGCTGTTCGGCTACGTCAAGGGAGCGTTCACAGGGGCGAATCGCTCGAAAGACGGCCTGCTCGTCTCAGCCGAGGGAGGCACCGTCTTCTTCGACGAAATCGGCGAGCTTTCGCTCGACCTGCAGGCCAAGCTCCTGCGCGCGCTCCAGGAAAAAGAGGTCCGGCCGGTGGGCGCAACGCATCGCGTGCCCATCAAGGCGCGCATCGTAGCCGCCACCAACCGGGATCTGGCCGCCATGGTCGAGAAGGGCGGCTTTCGCAAGGACCTGTTTTACCGGCTCAATGTCGTCAACCTGCGCCTGCCTTCGCTTCGCGACCGCCGTGAAGACATCCCGCTGCTCGCCGCGCACTTTCTCGACCGCATCAGCCGCGAGCATAACCGCAAATTCACGCTCTCCGACGAGGCCCTGCGCACCATGATGCGCCACGATTGGCCGGGCAACGTGCGGGAGCTCGAAAACTCTCTCGAGCGCGCCACGGCGCTCTCCTCCGGGCCGGTGCTGCACCTGGGCGATCTGCCCACCCAGTTGCAGCAGCAGGGCCTCCAGCAGAACTTCGCTTCGCGCCATGCCGGCCCGGGCGATGAAGCCCCTGCCGCGCCGGGAGTGAAACCTCTGGCCGACCTCGAACGCGAAGCCATCCTGAGCGCAATACGAACCTTGAACGGCGACAAGCTGCATGCGGCAAAGCTCCTCGGCATCGGCAAGACCACGCTC
>JASHSG010000186.1 GCA_030040935.1 Acidobacteriaceae bacterium
ATAATTGATTCCCTCGTTATGGTTGTCCAACTCCGCGCTCAGAAGGATTCCCTTGCGAAACTTCAGCTCTGTGAGGTGATTCCCGACTTCTGCAAGATACTCGTCACTGAGTTCTTTTCGGAGCATTGCAAATAGGGAACGAATCGCTGGCGAGTCGAAGTGCGAAGAGCACTCTTCCCCGATCAATCGAAGCTTCCTAAGCTTCTCCGATAACACGCCTAAGGTTTCCATTGCGCCATAGAGGAGGGAGGAAGGATGCTCACAGCTCGAAACGCTCCACTGCATTTTTCTCGTTGCTTCGGTTGCCTCGACAGTCGCATCGTATAGGTTCCGCACTGCCGTCGGGTTGTTCAAGCAGTCCTTCAACACTTGTTGGCGATAAATGACGGTGTCAGTATTGTTTGATAGACAACAAAGAATCGCTTTTCGCGCTACTTCGAGCACAAACTCGTCACCGCGAGCCATCGTGCTGAACAGAATATTCAATTCCAAGTCTTGGATGAGTGCTTTGTCATCGTTCGAGAACCGGTCTTCGAGGTGTTGCCTCGCGTTTGGGAGACCATACATAACGTGGCAAAGCGATCCGTCCGGGTCGAAGTCTCGATGCGGATGCATCAGAAGCGCTTTCATGCTCCAACTCTCGCCTTTAAACCTTCATATGTAACCCGATGCTTCTGAGCGAGCGCAATGGCAAAGGCCAAGCCATCCGCAGGTTTGCGCCGGATCTTGAAAGTTCGACCGCCCGGATTAGCGGCATCAATCATACTGGTCATGCTGACAGTTTTTTCATTGAGGGACGCTAATTCATCCAGGAACGTTACCCACACGCAGACGGCATCCAGATCTGAAATTCGTTTCATCACCATCTTGCTCAGGTAAAGTGCGTCTCTGAATGTTGTCGAAGAGAACACTTCGTTCATGAGGATCAGGCTGAGGGGCGTGGCCCCGTCGATTATTCGTCGTATTCGTACTAGGTCATCCTGCAGCTTCCCTCGAAGATTGGCTATGTCTTCTCCGCGCTCGAAGTTCGTAAAAATTTGATCAAAAACAAAAAGGCAAGCCTCAGTCCCAGGTACGGGACAGCCGAGGCTCGCCAGGTAATGTATCTGCCCAAACATGCGCGCAAAGGTCGTCTTTCCTCCCTGATTCGGTCCAGTTACTACTAAGATCCGTTCCTGATCTGCCAGATAAAAATCGTTTGGGACGATCCGTCTTCCCTCGTCGATCAATCTGTTCGCTAAGGCAATATCCACAGCGTCTCGACAAGCAACATCAGAGATTGCCGTTGCGAAGCGCGGGCGGCAGAAACTAAGGTTAGCCTGCCGCAGTCTCCGAATATATGAGAGATAAGCGATGTAGAACTGAACCTCTCGGTCGAACCTGGCTATTCTCGAATCGAGAAAGTCTCGATGGCGCTTGTAAAAGTCGTTGAGCCTCTCAAAGACGCCTGGAAAGAGCATTGCCAGACGGTCCAAAACCCCTGATTGGATGTGATTTACTTCGACCGAATTCCGGAGCGGCATCCAGCGTTCAAAAGCGGCGCCGCCGTTAAACTTCTCGAAGGTCTTCTCAATCACGCTGCCGAAGTCGCCTCCTTCTTGTTCGAAACGGCTGATGGTGACGCCTCCACTCTTGAGGTTGACGCAATACCGGATCGAAGATAGGGTTGATTTCAGAATCTCTGCTTCCGCCGCAATCTGTTCAAATGGCTCTGATTTGGTGTATTCCTTAAGATAATTGCGAAACGTGAGTAGGCCTTGGGAATGCACGTGATCCGATTCAAGGGCGCAGGAGAGCTCCCAAATCGCACCGGCATAAACATCGGTTGCGCATAGAAACCACCGTTCGAGCACGTAACGGTATTCATGGAACACCTTCAGCTTTGCTAGGCAGTTTCGCATTTCTTTCATCTGATCGGCGAACTGTTGGACCGCCCTCATGAGGACCTCGTTTTCAAGATCCTCCATCACCTCTTGACGGTAGGTGATGGAAGGGAAGTCTTGTAAAGGCGAATAGAAAAACGGAACGAGATCGTATTCCTTAAAATCTCGCGTCACTGTTTCGACAACTTGATCGAGATTCAAGTCGCGAAAGAATTCTGGAGCCTCGTGCGACTCAGCATCTTGCGCCGTACCGGAATCTCTAAACAGGATGCTCTGAAACTGCATCATGGATGCTCCAAAGGTGTCGAAGTGAATCACCCAGCCGCGGATCGGGACACACTGGTGGCTTTAAGCCCGACGTTGCTTGACGAAGATTTTGAAGGGGACCAAGCCTTGTTGGAAGGGGTGTAATCTGAATTTGAATCTTGGAGATACGTCCTCCCACTCAGGAATGTCCCTCGTAGGAGTCATTTGCCTTATGGGCAGGTAAGGGCGAACTCCAACACCCAAATCGGTGTTTCTTCCCTCGGATTATCCGTTCAAAAGTGCCCGCGTGTCAACGTGAGCCATTCTGGTTGTTCGGAAGCTTCAAAGGATTTGTTACTCTTGAGAGCCCTAAAACGCAAGACGGCCCTTAGATTCGTTCTACTAATCGGTGTAGTAAGTTTCTTCGCCGACTTCACATATGAAGGCGCTCGTAGTGTATACGGGCCCTTTCTCGCCGGGTTCGCAGCCAGCGCCACCGTGGTTAGCGTGGTTACGGGTTTTGGCGAGCTTGTCGGTTACGGATTTCGTCTTGTATCGGGCCGGTGGGCTGACCGGACTGGACACTTTTGGGCGATCGCCATCTTCGGCTACTTTGTGCAGTTGCTCGCCGTGCCGGCGCTGGCGCTTGCGAGCAACTGGCCAACTGCAGCCGCGTTGATTGTCCTCGAACGCTTCGGCAAGGCAATGCGCAATCCGCCACGCGATGCAATGCTCTCCCATGCCGGCAGCGAGATTGGTTTCGGCCGGGCATTCGGTGTGCATGAGGCCTTGGACCAGTTTGGCGCCCTCTTCGGTCCGCTGCTGGTGGCCGCGATTCTGGCCTGGAGAGGCAGCTATCGTTGGGCATTTGCCGCCCTGCTAATACCGATGGCCATTTGTCTGAGCATGGTGCTCATCGCATATCACATTTACCCGAGGCCGCACGATCTTGAGGTCAAGGCCGGAAACGTAAAGAGTAAGGGGCTTCCAGGTGTGTTCTGGACATATCTCGCCGGCGCCGCTTTGGTCGCTGCGGGATTTGCTGATTTTCCACTTATAGCCTTCCATTTCAATCAGGCGTCCTCTGTGCCAAAAGATATGATTCCGGTTGCATATGCGATAGCGATGGGTGTGAGCGGAAGCGGCTCTCTTCTTCTTGGCAGGTGGTTCGATCGTTTTGGCGTTGCCCTCATTATTCCGCTCACATTTATCGCTGCAGCATTTGCGCCCCTCGTTTTCTTGGGAGGGTTCCGGTTAGCCCTGCTCGGAGCTGCAGTATGGGGTCTCGGTATGGGCGTGCACGAGTCAATCATTCCAGCCCTCGTTGCCCCGCTGGTAGCACCGGATCGACGAGCGTCGGCCTACGGGCTCTTTACCGCGGGATATGGGATCTTCTGGTTTATCGGCAGCGCGATTATGGGAATTCTCTATGATCATTCCGTCGCGGCTATGATCATTTTTTGTGTCGCAACACAGCTGGCAGCGCTACCTCTGTTTTTTGGAGTGAGACTACAAACCATGAATAGCTTGGGAGACCAAGTACGTCATTCGGGGTGATTCTCAGATTCAGACAGGGTGATTTGAGCTCGCTAAGAAGGCTCATTCGTTCCTTGCGGAAGAAGACTTGAGGGCCCATCGCAGCGCAATAATCCAGGCTATGACCGACCATCCGAGGGAGAAATTCAAAAGCAGAATCGCGAGTTGTCTGGGGTGCCGATAACGAGCAGCCGTGATTGTGGGCAGGAAATACAAAAGCATGATGGCGACGCGTGCGATATAAGAGAACATCGTCACTCCGAAACCACGCATCATTCCACCCTTGCGCTGTCTTGCGGGCGTTCCAAGAACGCCCATTGCGAATTTCATGCTGAGTTGGCGAGCTAGCCGACGGCATGCTTTTCTTCCTGGTGCCCGAGCCGAACGCTCACAATCTTCGAGATTCCGGGTTCCTGCATCGTCACGCCATAGATCAGGTCGCCCGCCTGCATCATTCGTTTCGAATGAGTAACCACCATGAATTGCGTTTCCCGGCTTAGCGATCGCAGGAAATCCGCGAAACGTCCAACGTTGGTTTCGTCAAGTGGTGCATCGACCTCATCAAGTATGCAGAATGGGCTAGGCCGAAATTGAAAAATGGCCACGAGCAAAGCCAGGGCCGTCAAGGCTTTCTCGCCGCCTGAAAGCAAAAGAACATTCTGCAGCTTCTTCCCTGGAGGCGATGCTATGATTTCGAGGCCGCTTTCCGCTTCATTCTCCGCTTCTGTAACTCGCAGTGCTGCGTTTCCGCCACTAAAAAGTTCTGTAAATACCAAAGCGAAGTTCTCGTTGACTCTCACCATGGCTTCCGCGAATTTCGTTTGAGATATTTGTTCAATCTCCAGGATCGCTTGCTGCGTATTCTCAATCGACTCGACAAGGTCATTGCGCTGCACCTCAAGGAAGCTGTGCCGCTTGGCTGTTTCCGCATATTCGTCCAGCGCCGTCATGTTGATCGGACCAATCTGTTCCAGCCTTTGCTGGAGGGCGCGGCAGGATTCTTCCTCGGCAGCAAGTTCTTCGCCTTGCAACCGCGTGATCTCTCTATCATCGCGGAGTACGTGCGCCTCCATATTGACATTTGCGAGACAATTCGCCTCAAGGTGGAAAAGGTCGGAGTGTAGCTTGGTGAGCTTGCTCGAAAGCGTGGCGCGGCTCTCGCGCAGGCCATCCAGCGCCGCGCGCCCACTCTTCAATTCATTCTCCAACTCCACCAACTCCGACCGAAGCACTTGTGCCCGTTCGGCAATGGACTGCGCTGTTGCGAGCAGTGCAGCGCGTGTCTCCATCAGGCCATTCTTTCGCTCAGCTAGAGTCTCATTCTCAACGATGCGTTGTTCCCGCTCGGCAGATGCCGCGACAAGTTGCTGTTCGATCGACCGCACGCGTCGTTTCACATCGTTAAACAGTCTATCGGTGCGCTGGAAAGTCGAGTCGGCACCACGACGCCGCTCTTCGAACTCAGCTAATTCCGCGGTCATCTGTGCCGCTCCCTGCTGCAATTCGTCGCGCGTCTTTCGCAGCATCTCCAGCCGCGCTTGCTGCATGTTGAGGCTGTTCTCGATGTTTGCATGATCCGTCTCGAGCTGCCTAGCCTCCGTGCGTTTCTCGGTGATCGAGCGCTGCTTGGCTCCCCTCGCGTCTTTGTTACGCGTAGCTTGCGCCTCCCACTCTTGCAATCGGCGCTCAATGCGCTGCGTCTCGGACTCCATTTGCCCCAACGCTGCAGCGAGGTTGGCGGCTTCACTCTCTGACCGCCGCCTATTCTGGCCGGACGCCTCGAGCCGTGTCGTCAGCTCATCTATCGCTTGCGTGAGTGCCTCAACCTCCTTGTCG
>JASHSG010000187.1 GCA_030040935.1 Acidobacteriaceae bacterium
TTTCGAGCGCGGCGTCGGCCCCACCAGTTCTTCCGGAACCGGCAGCTCGGCCGCGGCCATAGCGGCGCTCGCTTTGCGCCGCGCCATCTCGCCGCTCAAAGTCGTCGCGCCCGGCGGCGCGCAGTCGGTGGCCTGGGATGGTCCGGGCACGGAGCTCCATCTCACAGGCGCTGCCGCGCTCATCGCCCGAGGGGAGGCCTGGTGAGCAGGCCCGGTCAAATGCGAGCACTCCTCAAACCGCCGTCCGTCGCGCCCGATGCAGCCATGTGCATCATTGCCCCTGCGTCACCGGCAAAGCCCGAGCGCGTCGATCGCGGACTCGCCGCGCTTCGCTCATTGCGCTATCAACCCAGGCTGGCTCCCAATGCTCTGCTCGACGAGCCGCTCTATTTCGCCGGAACTCCTCGCGAGCGTCTCTCCGATTTCCACGCCGCCTTCGCCGACGCCGACACCGCCGCGATCATGTCGATTCGCGGCGGATACGGATCGAACTACCTGCTCGAGGGCCTCGACCCCGCAATCATCGCCGCTCATCCCAAGCCATTCTTTGCGTACAGCGACCTGACGGGCGTCCAGCTCCGCCTGCTCGACGAACTCGGTCTGCCCGTCTTTCACGGCCCAATGCTCGCCGCGGATTTCTATCTCGCCAACGGAGTGCATCTGGAAAGTTTTCGCGCTGCCCTGGCCGGCGAACCTTACAGCCTCGGCGCCGCGCAAGGCCTGCGCCTGCTCAAGCCCGCTGCATCTTCGACCGCAGCCCGCGGCACTCTTTATGGCGGCTGCCTCAGTATCATCGTCTCGCTGCTGGGCACGCCATGGGAGCCCAGCACCGAGGGCACTCTGCTTTTTCTTGAAGACACCGGCGCAAAGCCCTACCAGATCGATCGCATGCTCTGGCAACTGCGAAAGGCGAGAAAACTCGAAGGCGTCTGCGGCATCGTCTTTGGAGAAATGCTCGACTGCGCTTCACCCGGAGCGCCCGCGTCCCTCCTTGATGAGGCCATTCTGAGCGCACTCGACGGCCTCGACGTGCCCATCGCCATTGGACTCCGGAGCGGCCACGTTTCGCGCGAGAACGTCACGCTCACCTTCGGCGTCGAGGCCGAACTCGGGGTCGGCGACACCGCCAGGCTGCACATCCTCGAACCGGCGGTGAAAAAGTGACCGCATCGCCGCGCCACATTCACCTCATCGGCATCTGCGGCGCCGCCATGGCCTCGCTTGCCGGCCTCCTGCAGCTCGAGGGCCACCGCATCACCGGCTCAGACAAGGCCGCATATCCGCCCATGAGCGATCTGCTTCGTTCGCTCGGAATCCCCGTCCTCGAGCCCTACGCCGAATCGAATCTCGATCCCGTTCCCGATCTCGTCGTCATCGGCAATGCGCTCTCTCGCGGTAACCCCGAAATCGAGCGCGTCCTCGACGAGCGGATTCCTTTCACCTCCATGGCCGCGTTCCTGCGCGAGGAATTTCTCGGGACCCGCGAGTCGCTCGTGGTCGCCGGGACGCACGGCAAAACCACAACCACCAGCATGCTGGCCTGGATCTACCAGGTCGCCGCCCGCAACAATCCCCTATTCGAGCCCTCGTTCCTGATCGGCGGCGTCGCGGAGAACTTCGGCTCGAGCTTTCAGCTCCGTCCCACGAGTAACTTCATCCTCGAGGGCGACGAATACGATACCGCCTTCTTCGACAAAGGCCCCAAATTCCTCCACTACTTTCCCGCTGCGCTCATCCTCACCCACGTCGAGTTCGATCATGCCGACATCTACGCTGATCTCGAATCTGTCAAAACCGCTTTCAAGCGCCTGGTCAACCTGGTTCCGCGCCGCGGACTGATCGTCGCCTACGACGGCAGCGAGAACGTGACCGAATGTGTGAGCCGTGCGTTCTGTCCGGTCGAGCGCTACGGATTCACCGGCGCCGCCAACTGGCGCATCCGCAATCTTCGCTACGAAGCGGGCCGAATGCGCTGGGAGGTGGTCCGCGCCGGCGTCGCCTGGGCCAATTTCAACATGCACCTCGCCGGTGAGCACAATGCCCTCAACGCTACCGCCGCTGCCGCCCTTGCTGCCGCCGCCGGAATTCCCACCGCCGCTATCGTCGAAGCGCTTGCCACCTTCAGGAGCGTCAAGCGCCGCCTTGAGGTCCGCGCGGAAATCAACGGCATCACTCTCATCGAGGACTTCGCCCATCACCCCACCGCCATCCGCGAGACCCTCCGGGCACTTCGCGACCTTTATCCTTCGCGACGCCTCTGGGCAGTACTTGAGCCGCGTTCCAACACGCTGCGCCGAAAGATCCTTGCCCCTGACCTCGTTCGAAGCCTCTCGCTCGCCGATCGCGCCATCCTGGCCGCTGTCTATCAGCAGGAACGCATTCCCGAGGCCGAGCGTCTGCACCCCGAAGAAGTCGTCTGCGCCCTCAACAGCGGAGGCACGCGCGCCGAACTGCTCGCTGACGCCGACGCCATTGTCGCCGCCATCACGCCCGAGCTTGCGCCCGGCGACATCGTCGCGCTTCTCTCCAACGGGGGCTTCGACGGCATCTATGAAAAGCTCCCTGCCCGCCTCCGCGAGCGCTTCGCCGCCGCGCAATAAAGACAAGAGGCACCCATGATCTGGTCGCTCATCTTCATCACTAACATGGTCGTTTTGGGTATTCCCTCAGCCCTCCTTTTCATTCCATGGTGCTGGATCACCGGCGACGTAATGCCGCTTTACAGGGCCACGCGCTTCATGCTTTCTTCAAGCTGCCGACTGGCGGGCGTGCGCTTCCGGGTAGAGGGACTCGACCGCATTCCCCGCTACAAAGCATGCATCTTCATGTCGAACCACGTGTCCAACCTCGATCCGCCCGCGCTCATCTCCATCATTCCCGGCCGAACCTCGGCCTTCATGAAGCGCTCGCTCATGAACCTGCCCATCCTCGGAACCGGCTTCCGCCAGGGCGACTTCATCGCCGTCGATCGGAGCGGCAACCCATCAGATGCGCAGCGCAGCGTGGCCGAAGCACAGCGAGTTCTTGCCAGAAACGTCCATATCACTACATTTGTCGAAGGTACGCGCTCACCTGATGGCCGCATGCTGCCCTTCAAGAAGGGTCCGTTCTATCTGGCGATGGCATCAGGCGCGCCGTGCGTCCCGGTTTCGATCTATGGAACCGAATCGCTGATGCCGAAAGGAAGCAATCGCATCCGCCGTGGGGTTGCGCACGTCGAATTCCACGAGCCGATCGACCCGAAGGCCTTCGCCACGCGCGAGGAGCTCATGCGCGCCGTCCGCGCCGCCATCTCCTCCGGTCTGCCCGAGTGGATGCGCACGTGAACCCAACACCCCTCATTTTTTCCGTGCTCGCTTCGCCGATGCAGCGCAAAGCTGCAAGCCCGGAACCAAAAGCTGAGAGCTAAAGGCCGGCTTTCTGCGATACTCAGCTTGCACACCCATCATGGCTGCCCATTCTTGCCGATTATGATTGTCTCGCTCGTCGTCTTTGTCACCATCGTCGTCCTGGCGGTTCCCTCGGCAATCGTTTTCTTTCCGTTTACGCTCCTCACGGGCAATGTCGGTCCGCTCTACGCGGTTGGCTCGTGGATCGCGCGCGTCGCCATCCGAGTTGCAGGCATCCGAGTTCAAATCCAGGGCCTTGAAAGAATTCCCGCCGGCCGCGCTTGCATCTTCATGGCCAACCATATCTCCTACCTCGACGCGCCGGCTCTGATGTCGAGTCTCCCCCGCACTGTGGTCTTCCTGAAGCGCCCGCTGATGAAAATCCCTGTTCTCGGCTATGCATTCAAGCTCGCAGGCTTCATTCCAGTCGATCGCACAGGTGACGCCGCAGAAGCGCAACTGGCCGTGGCCGAAGCGGAACGAATCCTCGCCTCCGGACTTCACATCACCACATTTGTTGAGGGCATGCGCTCGCCAGACGGCCGCATGCTGCCCTTCAAGAAAGGCCCGTTCTACCTGGCAAAGGATTCCGGCGCGCCCTGCGTTCCCATTTCAATTTTCGGAAGCGAAAGGATTCTTCCCGTCGACAGCAAGCGCATCGACCCGGGAACCGTGCACATCGTTTTTCATGAACCAATTGACCCAGCCAGCTGCGGCACCCGCGACGAACTCTCCGAAGCCGTCCGCGCCGCCATCGCCTCAGGGCTTCCGGAATGGATGCGGAGATAGAGCCGGCTTGCATCAATTTTTCCGGCGTCCGTTTTCAGGCCTGGTGATGGAGTCCGCAATGCCGAAACGAAGAGTTAAAAGCTGAGATTTGCATTTCTGACCCCTGGCCCTTGCCTTTACGGCTGCACCATCGCGTTGTACCCGCTTTCGAGCAGCCTGGTGCACATGCGGCTTGCTTGCTCGTGTTGCGCGAAAGGCCCAATGCGCACATGAATCAGCCCGTCCGACGGCTCGCGCTGCGCCGTGGCCGCGAACCCTCGCTTGCGCAGCGCATTCACCAGTACGTTGGCATCCTCGGCATGCACCACAGCGGCAATCTGCACCATATACTGCGCCCCGTCGGGGGCCGATGCCGGCCTGGCCGCTGGCGCAGGTCGCGGTTCGTTGGCGGCAACTGGGATTGTCGGCCGTGCCTGCGTTTGTGGTTGAGCGGGCGCGGGAGCAACAGGAGCTGCCGCCGGTGAACTGGCTGGGGTGCCTGACGGTTCAGCCTCTGGCCCCGGTTGCGCCGGTGCCGGGTTCGTGCCCCCATCCGCTGGCGGTGACGCCGCCGGAGCATCCGCCCCAGGTTTGGGAGGCGCCCCGTTCCCCTGCGATGGTTCCTGGTTTGGAGTATCCGTCGGCGTGGCAGGCTGCGCCGCGGCGGTTTCCGGAGCCGCTGCAGAACGGCGGTGGCCCTCCCAGTATCCAAGCCCGAAGCAAAGCCCACACACCAGGAGCAGGCCGAATACGGCTCCCAGCAGCGCGCCCCACCCCAGTGTCAGCTCGGTGTCGCGCCCGCGCGCCTCGGGCTCTTCGACTTCCGGCTCGTCATTGTCAAAATATCCGCGCATTTCCTTAGTCGACCATCTCCCCGCCTGGAATAGGCGGCCGCCTCTCAGCTCCTCTCATTTAGAGGTATGCCGAGCCTGCTCCGGACAAGGCCGGTGGCAAAAAAGCTGCCAGCTCGCTTTACGGCTTCTCCGTCGCCGTCGCGGATAACTTGTTCAGCAACGACATGAACTCGATCGGCAGCGGGAAAACGATCGTCGTATTCTTCTCCACGCCAATGTCCGACAACGTTTGCAGATAGCGCAGCTGCAGAGTCATCGGCTGGGTGGCCATCAGCGCGGCCGCGTCCACCAGCTTTTGCGCGGCGTTGAACTCCCCCTCGGCGTGAATGATCTTCGACCGCTTTTCGCGCTCTGCCTCGGCCTGCCTGGCCATGGCGCGCAGCAGTTGCTCCGACAGATCCACCTGCTTAACTTCCACGCTGATGACCTTCACTCCGAAAGGCTCGGTGCGCTGATCGATGATGGTCTGAATTTTCAGGTTGAGCTTGTCGCGATGGCTTAGCACTTCGTCCAGCTCTACCTCGCCCAGCACCGAACGCAGCGTGGTCTGGGCAAATTGCGAGGTCTGGTAGATGTAATTAACCACTTTGATGGCGGCCGCATTGGGGTCAACCACGTAGAGCGTCACCACCGCATTCACTTTGATGGTCACATTGTCGCGCGTGATCACATCTTGCGGCGGAACCTCCAGCACCTCCTGCCGCAGGCTGATGCGGACCATCTGGTCAATCGGCCGGAACACGAGAATAATGCCGGGTCCCTTCGGTGTTCCCAGAACACGCCCCAGACGGAAGATGACCCCGCGCTCGTATTCGCGAAGAATTTTGATCGAGTTCAGCAGGTAGAGCACGACGATGGCGATGATCACCAGGGTCGGAATCGACATATCGCCAATGGACATGGGAACTTCCTTTCCTTGCACAGCACGGATTCTACTCCTCTACTGCGACCGCGGATGTTCACCCGGAGCAGCGGACGGCTCAACTTCGAGGAGCAGATGTTTGTGCCCCGTCACGCGTAGCTTTGCTCCCTTGGCCACGGGAGCGTTCGCCACCGCCTGCCAGATTTCGCCCTCCACCAGCACGTGGCCCTCGGGGTCGAGCTCCTCCATTGCGGTTGCGGGCGAGCCCACCATGGCATCGGCGCCGATTCGCGATTTCCTGTTCCGCGCACGCACCGCCAGGCGCACCAAAAACACTGTAATCGCGCCAAATGCTGCGCTCACGCTGATCGCGATCACCGGGCTGATTGTCAACTGCGGTACCGGCGCCGCCACCAGGGTCAGCATTCCGAATGTGAGGCAGACAATTCCCGCAATCGCCAATGCGCCGTGTCCGCCGAACTTCGCCTCCAGCAGAAGCAGGACCAAGGCAGCCAATAGCAGCAGCACGGCGGTGTAACGAATGGGCAGCAGGTTGAAGCCGAAAATCGCCAGGAGAACCATGAGCGTCCCAAGTGCGCCCGGAACAATCGTGCCCGGCGCATTAAATTCGAGATAGATCAGCAGCGCTCCGCCCACCAGCAGGAGCAGCGCGATGTTCGGGTCCACGAGCCACTCCAGCAAGTCGTCCCGCAAAGACTTGCCCAGCACGTGAATCTGCGCGCCAGCCAAATGCAGCGTCATTTTTGATCCGTCCATCCGCGTGATCTCGCGCCCGTTCAGCGCATTCAGGAGCTCCGTGTCGCTTGCAGCAATCACGTCGATCAGGCGCTGGTTCAGCGATTCGTCCGCCGTGTAGGAGTGCGACGATTGCACTGCCGCCACCGCAGCGTCCGTGTTGCGATTGCGCTTGGTCACATACGAGCGCAGAAATGCCTCGGCGTCGTTCTCCACCTTCTGCATTTCGGTCGAGTCCGGTTGCCCGCCAAATTCAAACACAGGATGAGCCGCACCGGCCTCTGTCCCAGGAGCCATTGCGGCCACATCGGCCGATTCAAGAATAAAGAACCCCGCTGAGCCCGCGCGCGCCCCCGACGGCGCCACGTACACAATCACCGGCACACGCGAGCGCAAGATTGCACCCACCATGTCGCGCATCGAGTCGAGCAAACCGCCCGGAGTGTTCATATCGATCAGCAGCGCGCTCGCACCGTCGCTGTTCGCGCGATCGAGCGCCCGTGTCACCTCATCCGCGCTCACCGGCTGCACCGTGTCATCAAGGACCAGCTTGTCCACTACCGGTTGCTGCGCCTGACCCGAAACTCCTGGTCCAAAGCCCAAAAAAATCCCAAAAGCGGCCGCAATCGCCCCGGCGGCGATGCGGCTCCTCGCCAGAAACTTTTTCATGGCTCGCCTCATTTCAAATCGATCGGGAACTGTTTCTCATGCGGTTCCGCTCTTGAGACATTGGACGCCGCGGCCGCGAATCCCGCACGAAAAAACTCATCCCTGCTGCCGCAGCGTCTTCCTATCGTTTCGTCTTCGCCGCAATCTGCTGCATCAAATCCTGCGCCGCCCGATTGGCCGGATCCAGCTTCAGCGCGTTGCCCGCCTCAGTGTCCGCTTCCTCTAGCGCTCCCGCCTCCAGATCCAATTGCGCCAGCACAAGATACGCGCCCGCCGAAGGCCCAAGTTCCAGCGCTTCGTGGGCCTCCTTGCGCGCCCCGTCGGAATCGCCGCTCCGTTCCCGCACTTCGGCCAGTCCGGCATGCGCCTCCGCGCTCGTGGCATCGGCGGCCACTGCATCCTTATAGAGCCTCTCCGCTTCCAGCAGCAGCCCGCGGTCCAGAAACCCCTTGGCCTGCGTGCACAGCGTCTGTGCCTGGTCACGCGGTGTAAGCGCAGCCAGCCGCCCGGCATTCACCTGGTCCAGCATTGCAGCCGCCTGCCGGAAGGCTGTCTCATCAAACCTGCGAACAATTCTCTCCAGCGGTTCCGCGCCGGCATCGGCCCCGGAAGGTTCGTTGGCGCCTCCGGCTCCCGAATTTCCTCTCCACGCATCATCGAGCGCCTGCGCCTCGCTGTCATTGGGCCGCAGCTTCAGGCATTGCGCCAACTCGTTCAGCGCACCTGCCAGATTCCCTTCTCGCTTCAAGCTCACCGCCAGGTTGAAGTGGTAATCCGCTGCGTTGGGATCGGTCGCCGCCGCCTGCAGAAACAGCGAAGTTCCATCCCTGCCCTGACGGCTCACGGCCACGCCTTGGTCGTTCACGACCTCAGCCAGCGGCAACACACGCGCTACATTGGCGAATGCCTGCTCCGCCTGCGCGTAGTCGCCAAGGAACATCAGCGACAGCCCACGGTAAAAATCGGCCTCAAGCCCGGGGTCTCCGGCAAGCCAGTCTTTGGCTTGCTGGGGTGGGAGACCTTCGGGCTCATTGTGGCCGACCTTGGCGAATGCGTCGGCGGCATCCTGGTATTGTTGCCCGTTGTAGTCTTCGCGGCCCAGCGCCATCCACGCGGGACTAAAGTCCGGACTCAGTTTGACTGCATTCTCAAGGTGCCGCAGCCGTTCCGCCTGGTCCGGCTCAGTAATCCCGCGAATGTACTGCTCGAACGCATCCAGCCTGACGTTATTTCCCGCATTCGCAAACGTCTCCTCGCCCACGTTGAAGCTTGGATCGAGCTGCGTCGTCAGCTTCCACGCCAGCTCGCCGAACACGGCGATCAAGTCCTTCATCTCGCCGCGCGCGCTCACCTCCGGCAGCATCCGCAGGTTGGGCACGTCTACCAGCGATGCCTCGGCCACAATCCCGCTTCCGTCAGTGATATAGCTGCCCACTACAATCGAATCGGCGTCCAGTGTCTCGGCCAGTTTCAGCGCGCTCGCGCGCGAAGGCTGAAAGCCCTGCGGCAGTCCCAGATGGTCCAGTGCGTACATGCGGTCGGCGCGGCTGGTCGGCTGAAATCCCGCTGAAGCAAAGCGTAAGGTCAGAATCTGGGCAGCCGCCTCGCGCACCCACTCCAGGTTTGGCTGGCCTGTGCGGTTGTCGAACGGCAACACCAGCAGCACCCGTGAGCCGCCGGCCTCTGCGTCCGCATCGCCGCTTGAAACGTCGTGGCTGGACTGTCCGCGCGCGCAGGTGCCGCCAAACAATGCGCTGAAAATCATGAGCGCCGCACCGGCTGCAATCTGCCGCGCCCACCGCAACCGCATTGCATTTTGTCCGAGCACTTCAGGGAGATTATAGGCGTTGCGGCCTTTCCGCACGCACTGCACGCTGCTGCCCGGCCGCTGCCTCCATCGGATTTTGCTTGGCCCCCTCGAACGCCGCCGCTATCATCGCTGCATGACGCCGCTCACCCCACCGCCCAGGCTTAAGCCGCTTTGGCGTGCGCTTGTCGAGGTCGCGTTTATCGTCTTCCTCTTCTATTCAAATCTGCTGATGGGTGAATTCACCCGGGTCAACGGCCAGGGCAAGACGCTCGCTTTCGCGCTCAGTGACATCATTACTCGGGGTAATTTCGCCATCGCCATCGTCAGCGCATTTATCGGCTATGTCATCTTCGAGTTTCTGCGCAAAAAGCTCTAAATGCGGACGCCGACGCGGCCTCTCGGGAATGATTCAGCTATCTTTGAGTCCCTGCGGACAATTTGCTGCGTCGTATCCTGACCACGATGAGCCGATAGCTAAAGGCCAAGACCTCGCGGCTGCCTTCTCAATCCGCAAACGCCGGCTCCTCAACCCTGGTCGCGGTCTGTGGCTGCTCCGGATAGTAGGCATTACGCGCGTATTGCTTCACCATGCGGTTGGTGTTGAAGTACGATCCGTTGAATGCCAGCGTCGTCCGCATCAGGCGCGCCCACTTCTCCGGTGCGTCGCGGTAAAGCGGAACCACCGCCGTCTCCAGCTTCGTGTAAAGCGAGTCCGCTTCCTCGGCGTCGTTGGCTCCATCTTCGATTGCCCATCCCGTCACGCCCTCGATGCATCCCTCGATCCACCATCCGTCCAGAATTGAAAGGCTGGGCACGCCGTTCATCGCCGCCTTCATTCCGCTGGTGCCGGATGCTTCATACGGCCGCTTGGGCGTATTTACCCAAACATCCACTCCCGCAGTCAGTTGCGCGCCCAGGTCCCACGCGTAGTTTTCCAGATACACAATCCGCAGGGCGCTGTCGGATAGCTTCGCCGCTTCCTCAACTACCTGCTGGATGAGCGCCTTTCCCGGCTCGTCCTGCGGGTGCGCCTTGCCCGCATACAGAATCTGCAAGCCACCGGCCGTCGCAGCAATCTCCTTCAGCCGTTCGGGGTCAGTGAACAACAGAGTCGCGCGCTTGTATGTCGCCGCGCGCCGCGCAAAGCCCAGCGTCAGCACCTTCGGGTTCAGCACCAGCCCCGTTCGCGAACCCACTTCCGCCAGCAGTTCTTCCTTGGCTCGCGCGTGTGCTCTGAGCATCTGCGCTTTCGGCACGTCGATCGCGTTGCGCAAATACAAATTGTCCCGCCGCCAGGCCGGAACGTGCTCATCCAGCATCTGCCCGACCGGCTCCGAGATCCACGTCGGTGCGTGCACTCCATTCGTGATCGAGCCAATCGGGAACTCCGGAAACATCGCCCGCGAGACCTTGCCGTGCTGCATCGCCACGCCGTTGGCATAGCGCGAAAACTTGAGCGCCAACAGCGTCATATTCAACAAGCCGTCACGAAAACACCCCAGCTTCTCCAGCCGCGTGGTTCGCTCGCCGCCCAGAATCCGGATCGCCTGCTCGGTTGAAAACCGGTCATGCCCGGCGGGAACCGGCGTATGCGTCGTAAACACGCACTTCCGCCGCACCACTTCGATGTCCGCATCAGTGGCCGCCCCCGGCGGACCCCCTCCCAGTTGGCTCTCCAGCAGCGCCAGTGTCAGCAGCGCCGCATGGCCTTCGTTCATGTGATACACATTGATGCGCAGTCCAAGCGCATGCGCCATGCGCACGCCGCCCATCCCCAGCACAATCTCCTGCTGCAGGCGGTAGTTCGTATCCCCGCCATACAGATGGTCGGTCAATCCGCGATCCCATCCGGAATTCTCATCCAGATCGGTGTCGAGCAGATAAATCGGCACTACGTGTCCGAACTGCCCCAAGAGGTCATATCGCCAGGCGCGCACCGTTACCGTTCGGCCTTCCACCGCAACCGTCACGCGAACCGGCTCTTCGGTGCAATAGTCCGCCGGATTCCAGAGCTGCACCTCTTCGCTCTGCGCTCCCTTTGCATCGAGATGCTGCTGGAAATATCCCTTGCGGTGCAGCAACGAAAACGCCGCCAGCGGAATGCCCAGGTCCGCCGCTGACCGCAATGTGTCGCCGGCGAGCACGCCGAGACCGCCGGAATACGTCGGCATCTCCGGACGGATTGCGATCTCCATGCTGAAGTAGGCCACCAGGCCCATTTGAGGAATTGTCTCGTGCAGGAATGATTTCGAGGGAGTGGGTTCCATATACTTTTTCTTTCCGGCGAACCGGTTGGGACACAAAGCCCCGCCCCAAATCAATTCCAACCCGGCAAGGTTGGAACAGTTGCCTACTTCATCGGGGCAAATACCACACAAGTTTAGCAGGGAATCCGAGCCCGAAAGTGTCCTGGACTAGTTGCAAACATGGCTCTTTTGTGTCAGTTACTTGCAGGCTTCTCTCCGGCAAAATAAAACATTTCAAATTTACTATGATGCGCGCTCGCGCTTACGTCTTGCCATGCTGGTTTCCCCTTGACCCGCTTGGGGCCTCATCTCCGCTCGCATTGCTTCCTTATTCCAGCCTGTGCGCCCCATCGGACGCGTGACAAATGTGAATTTGAGGCTCGATGCCTGTTTTTGCTGCATAGAGCGCGCCAAGCGCCTTGGCAAATCTCCCGACCTCCCGGAGTTCGACTAAGTTGATGGTGCAGCCGCCGAACCCTCCGCCCGTCAGCCGCGCGCCAATCAGTCCCGGCAGGTCCTGCGCAAGTTCCACCATCGTATCTGCCTCGGTGCAACTTCCCTCGAAGTCCCGGCTGTAGCTCCGATGCGCTTCAGCCATCAGGCGTCCCAGCTCTTTCAAATCGCCCTTGAGTAAAGCGTCGCACGCAGCCACTGTGCGCAGGTCCTCGCTGATCACGTGACGGGCCCGCAAATAGCTCTTTGGCTCCATCTCGTGGCCCCATTTCACCAAATCTTCGAGCGTAGCATCGCGCAGAAACGGCACTCCCGTCCTGTGGCTCGCGATCACCGCGCACGCTGCCTCCGATTCCCGCCGCCGCGTCGGATAATCCCCGCCCGCCACCGAGTGCTTCACCATCGTGTTCGCAATCACCAGCGCCACATGATCGGGAATCGGCGCCAGCTTGTAGCTCAGGTC
>JASHSG010000188.1 GCA_030040935.1 Acidobacteriaceae bacterium
GCAGACAAGGAAGTGCAGCTGCAGGCGCTGCGATCGTATTCCACCGAGCAGAATCCGGAAGTGCAGCTTTTGGAGAGCCAACTCGCTTCGCTTCAGGATCAGACAGCGAAGCTCGAAGAACGCAGCGGCTCGCCGGAATCCGGGGGACTGGATGTGGCCGATGTTGCTGGCGCGGGCGGGGATTATCTGCGTGCAGAGCATGAACTCGAGTACCGCCAGGCCCTCTTTGACCTGCTGCTGAAGGAATATGATGCCGCAAGATGGGATGAGTCGCGGAATGCCGCAGTGATCCAAGTCGTCGAAGACGCCATTCCACCGGATCACAAGTCTGCGCCGAGACGCACCCTTATTGTCCTCGTCTTTGCTACGCTTGGGATGTTTGGTGCGTGGTTCTATATTTTGGGTCGCAACATCCTGACCAGCAACACGCATATTGCGCAGTTGCTGGCAGAATTCAAGTCGGTCCCCGTCAACGAATGAGTCCCACGAGAACACGGCATTGAATTGTGGAGCAGAAAAACGTCCCAGCATCGCAGACATCTGATCTGGTCTTATGTTTCGACTTCGGGAGCCAATGTGCTCCGCGTGGGACTTGGCGCCATTTCGGGCCTCATTGTCTCGCGTCTGCTGATGCCAAGAGGGCGCGGCGAACTCGCTATCCTTCTCTACTTTCCCACGCTGATGGCTGCGCTTTTCAGTCTGGGAACGCCCCAGGCAATCACTGCACTAATCTCCAGCGGCACAGAGCGAACTGAAGAAGTATTCACAACCGGATTCCGACTGGCAATCGCCCATGTTTTGCTGGCGGTTCCACTCATGATGCTCTGTGCGCCTCTCACGCTGACTGGAGATAATCGCCAGCTAGTGATCCCGGTGCAGATCTCCTGCGCATGCGGCGCATTCATGATCCTTGTGCCGTACTTCAACGCCATGGCCTATGGCTTGAAGCGCTTTACTTGGGTGAACGCCGTGACGCTCGCCGGCCAGGCGGGGTACGTGCTCGCACTAATCGTCCTGTGGCTCACCAGGACTCTGACGCCGCTCACCGCCGTGCTCTCAGCGCTCGGCAGCCAATTTCTGCAGTGCCTCCTGCATCTCATTCACATCAAACCGCGGTGGCTGAATAGAAAGCTTCCGCGCGGCGCCTATGCCCAATGTTTGGGCTTGGGAATCCGCTTTGCGGCGCCAAGCCTAGCCGCTATCGTTCTGCTCAATGCCGATCGGGCGATCCTGATCCGCACCACGACACTGGAGCAAATCGGCTACTTCGCCATCGCTTTGGCCGTCACGATGCCAATCACAATCACTACCGAGGCGTTTACGCAGATTGGATTCGTCGAGGTCTCGAGTGCCGAAAATGCCGGCGCCTCACTGGCCCTCTTGCTGCGCCGATTCCAGATGGCACAGGTTGTTGCAGGAGCTTGTTTTCTTTTCGCCTGCGCACTTGTTGGTCCCGTCATCCGGTTTGGCTTCGGGAAAGCTTATCTCAGCTCCATTCCGGCCGCATATCCCCTGGCGCTAGCAATGACGTTCAGAGCTATGACCAGGACCTTGGAGAACAACCTTCGCGGCCTCCGCTTCATTGTTCCCGGCACGATCGGAGTCGCAATCAATCTCACTGCGCTCATTCTTCTCAGCATGTCGCTTGTGCCCAAGTGGGGAGCATTCGGCTTCTGCTGCGCGAGCCTGATTTCCGAGGCGATCTATTTGACTTGCCTGGGGCTCTATCTAACCACGCAGCAGAATGTCCGTCTGCCGTCGCTTTGGGGCTTTCGGCCCAGCATTGTTCGCGCCATGTGGCTGGCAATCGCCGAACTCCTGAGAGACACAGTTCTGCCAGAAAAAAGCGCGGAGATCGCGAAGAGCACGTGCTGAAGACTGAGCAAGAGATGACGGCGATTCCGTGGCGCAGGCTTCTGCTATCCGCCGTCGTGATCGTTGGAGCGATTCTGTTGATCCGGCGCGAGCGAGTCGATGCCCTGGGTGCAGGCTTGCTCGCTGCGGTCCTTCTTATAATTTCCGTCTCAATGTTGCTTCGCGCTGCGGTGAAGACCGGCGGCTTCGCAAATGGATATACGCTGGTGCTGGGCGCCTTTCTGCTCACTTATCCGCTGTCAGCGTTCGTTCACCTCACCGGCAAGGACTACATATCTCTTGGTTTCTATGAAATTGCCGCGCTCGATCGGCATACGCAAAGCCATCACGTCTACTTGTCGCTGGCACTCGTTTTTCTTGCACAACTGGCTCTTTGGTGGGGCCTTGCGCCGTCGCGTTTTCGGGCCCTTCCGAGCAGACACCATGTGGTTCGCATACGGACAAGATTGTTCGTTCTCGCCGGAGCGGTCTTCACGCTTGCTGGCATCGTAGGCACATACCTGCTCTTTTCGCGTTCTGGCCAATTGGTCGAAGACGTCGCGACCATTGACCGGGCAAGGCAACTTTCGGAGGGAACGGCGCGTTACGTCTTCATGTCCACATGGCTCTCATGGGGCATTATCTTCCTGTTAACCGTTTTCCTGGTCTCGCGATTCAGCGCGAATCATCCCAGAATTTCTCTGGCCACCCTTGTCGCCGGATCGGCTTGCATGTTTCTGAATTTGTTCTGGACCGGCAGCCGCGCTGAGAACCTCCTGGCCGTGATGCCGCTTTTCTTTGTCGTCAACAAGATCGCTTCGCGTTATTTCCGGCCGTTTGCTTTGGTCATCGCGCTGGGGATCGTGGCAATCATTGTGTTCGAAACCATCGCACGAACAACCACAATGCTGAACGGCGGCCTCGACCTCCTCGTTCAGGGGGGAACCACCCCGAGCCAGTTCGTATCCAATCAGTTGGCCGCGATCTTCGATTGGCAAATGGGAAGATATCCGACTATCAGTCTTGCCTTCGACATGGTGAATCGATATGGCCATGCCTTCGGTTCAACCCTGCTTCAGGGCTTGACCATGACGGTTAACGCACCGGCGACGTTGCTGCACATTCCTTTGAAGGTCCCGGAACCTGAGGCGATGACAGCGTTGGTGGGACAGTTCATCTATCAGGATCCATCGATCAACGGTGTCGTACCCGGAACTCTCGCGGAATTCTACTTTAACTTCGGCACGCTTGGCGTACTTGGCGGTTTCTTTGTCATCGGCAGAATTGCGAAGTACTGCATCTCGATGACGCATTCCGCTCTCAACATGGGGAGCTTGCTGCTCAGCTTTTATGTCATCACCCTGTTGTGCCTGTGGGCAATCCCGATGACCGCGACCCTCGGCGTATACCTTCTGGCAACGAGAGGGTTTCCTGTTCTCCTCTTTTGCGCCGTGGAGCAGACTTTGAGCAGGTTTGTATCCTTCGCACCGCACTCGCCTGAGCGAGCGTTGCCAGCCTAGCGAACCGATCAAATGGCCTTTCTTCCAAGTCAAAGAACCGCCTTCAATTGCTTTCGCTTAATCGCATTCCTGCAGGCTAGATGAAGAAATGATGAAGCTCTTTTCGATTTGCATCCCCGCGTTCAACCGCCCGCGGGAACTGTCGGATCTGCTCAAAAGCATTGCTTCAGAGCCACCCGGCGATTGGGAGATTGTGGTCAGCGAAGATTGTTCGCCAAGGGGAGCGGAGATCGCGGACGTGGTTCGGCAGTTTGCGCAAGAACACGAACTCCTGAATGTCCGATTCTTTACAACACCTGCAAATCTCGGATATGACGGCAATCTGCGCTTTCTTGTCGATCACGCGGAAGGACGCTATTGCGTGTTCATGGGCGACGACGACCTTTGGTGTTCTGGCGCTTTGCGGGAACTTAGCAACGTGATTGACGTCAACACCGACGTAGGCGTCATCCTACGAGCATGGCAAACCATCTCAATAGACACCGGGGAAGTGCTGGACGTGCATCGTTATTTTTCGGGCGACCGACTATTCAAGCCGGGACCGAAAACAGTGGCGGCATTTTTTCGAAGATCGGTCTTCATATCGGGCCTTACGATCCGTACGGATGCGGCACGCGCAATAGGAACCAGCGAATTTGACGGAACTTTGCTCTACCAACTGCACTTGGCGGGCAACATTCTTATGACGATGCCGGGATACTATGTGTCGCGATCCATCGCGATACGCCGCGTTGGCAGAGAGCATCACTTTGGGTCAAGCGCAGCTGAGTGCAATCGGTTCGCTCCGCATCGGCTAACTCCGGAACATTCGCTGAACTTTGTCCGCGGTCTTTTCTTGATCGCCCGGAGCCTTGAGACCAGACGCGACCCGTTGGTGGGCCGGTTGATTCGGTCCGACATCGCGCATTACTCGTATCCGCTCCTTGCCATCCAGGCGCGGATAAGCACCCGGTCTTCATACCAACGTTATGCAGCGGCCTTGTCCGAACTCGGCTTGGGTAGATACTTGTCGTTTCGCATTTATCGCGCAGCACTTTCAGTAGCCGGGTTCCGATTCTGCGACCGAATGATCGGTGTGCTAAAGCGCTTGTTCGGTTCCACTCCCGTGATGGGGGGAGCGCGCGGCATTCGTATATCTTGAGCTGAAACTCTCCTCGGAAGAACTATGGCGGCGCTTGGCGGGAATAGAGTCGAGTCTGTCCTGCTCGTCCGATCGGCCTTTGGGGAAATTCACGAGCTTGCCTGGGTTCGTGCGCTGCGCGATCTTGGTATCCAAGTAGAGCTCTTCGATACCCATTCCAATGTACCGGCGAACCTGGCCGGCCGGATGGAGCAACGCTACCTAGTCGGCCCCCATATCGGCAGGGTCAACCGGATGGTGATTCAGCGTGCGAGAGAAACGGGCCCGGACGTCGTGCATTTCTATCAGGGCCACCACTACACAATTGAGACCATCGACAGCATCGCGCGGATCAGCTTTGCCTCTGGCTTGCACAACGACGATCCATTTGGAAGGCCTGATCGGAGAGAGTACCGGCTTCTCTTAAAAGCGCTGCCAAAGTACGATGGGTATCACGTAAACCGGGAGTGCAATCTCGCCGAGGCCGCGGCATACGGGGTTAAGCGCGCGCGCGTCCTCATGATGTACTACATCCCCTGGCTGCATTACCCTTGCTCTCTGACCGCGCAGGAACAAGTGGAGTTTGGGTCGGACCTGGTTTTTGCCGGGCACATGGAGCCGGATCTTCGCGTCGAATGCCTGTCGGGAGTGATGCGGGCCGGGCTGAGGTGCAGGATTTTCGGCGGAGAGCCTGAATGGAAGTCGGTTTTGCCGCGCGATGCGTACGAGTCTATGCGGCCCATCCGTCACGCGAGGGGAGCGGACTACAGGCGCGCTCTGTGCGGGAGCAAAATCGGCGCTTGTTTTTTCAGCAAGTGGAATCGAGATCAGTACACCACACGATCGTGGGAGATTCCCGCCTGTGGCGTATTTCTCCTCTCCGAGCGGACCGCTGCCATGCAAGAGTTTTACAACGAAGGGAAAGAGGCTGAGTTTTTCGGGAGCCCGGAGGAGTTTATCGATAAGGCAAGGTTTTATGTAAGCAATGCGGCAGCAAGGATGCGGATCGCCACGGCCGGATATGCGCGGGTGATTGCCTCCGGAAACGATATTTACAGCAGAATGCGGAAGTGGCTCGCCGATGTTGCAGACTGGCGTAGCGAGAAGCAGCTTAAGAATTGACCGTTGATTCGAGTCGCATAAAAATGGAGTTTGTGCTGTTTTGCAGACTCTGCGGCTCGCCGCAGGTCGAGGAAGTGATCTCGGAAGAACATGATTCTCGCACATACCATGTTGTGCGTTGCCCGCTCTGCGACCTCATTCAAACGGCGGAACACTACGCTGAGCTATCCCCGGATTACGTCGACTTAGAGGATTCCGCGCTCGACCAAGACCGCCTATGGTGCCAAGGCGAACATAAGCAACCGGCATTTGACCAATGGCTGGCCCATGCGTCGCGCTTCGTAACCGAGCAAAGCCCACGTTTGTTAGACATCGGATGCGGTACGGGGGGATTTCTGAAGTTTGCTTCAGCAAACGGCTTTCGTACTTATGGGTTCGACGCATCAAGGGCGCAAGCGGAGCATGCGCGGACCCTCTTTTCGGAAGTGCGGCACGCAAGCTCGCTTAGAGCCTACCTCGAAATCCTTGACCAACCTGACTTGAAATTCAATTGCATCACGCTATGGGACGTTTTTGAGCATATCCGGAATCCTCTTCCCTTCCTCCAGCAGCTTGCGAAGGCTTTAGAACCGGGGGGACACGTGTTCGTTTCGGTTCCAAATGGCCGAGCAATTCCATGGAAGATCCGGATTCATAACGCCCTAAACAGGCCATTGGATCTCGCACCGTGGGAACATGTTTTCTATCACTCGATTCAATCGCTTTACAAATGCATTCGAGCGTCATCGCTCGAACCTGTTTGTTGCGGGGCAGTGGCCTGTTATCCACGGCCGCTCTCCCTCTATGAACTTTGCAGGCGTACAGGCTTCGTTCTTCTTAGAATGGCTCCTGGCCTGTCGCCTCAAATCTTCGCCTGGGCGCGGAAACAATGCGCATGACTGCAAAAGGATCAGCATTCGGCCGGGGCGAGCTCGGCGTTTTGGAGAATCGCCGGCATGAGCGACTTTGTGCTTGATTCAGGCATCGCGGGGAATTCGGAAATCTCGCCGAGAAGCGTAGAATCGAAATCCCTTCTCAAGGTCGGGTTTCTGACCTATGATTTGCAGCGTAATACAGAGGATGCGCTTTTCGCGGTTGCGCGGGCGGCGCCGTTTTCCATTAAGGCCTTCCCGCTTTATGCGCATTGCGATCAAGAGCATTCGAGAGTCGCTTATCGTCCGGCGACGAGGCACGGAAAGCATGTCGGAGTTAACGTTAAAGGCAGCACACCCGAGGGATTTGTTTCAAACCCTGAATGGCGGGTGGGCCTGGCCTGTGCGCGCGAATCGGACGTCGTAATCCTAAAGGGGCTGCTGGGGCTGGGAGCGATCTGGTGTGCGCTTTGCGCCCGCGTTCTTGGCCGAGTTGTGATCTCAACCAATCAGACGCTACCAGTGAAGTGGGAGAGACAGCGGCGCTGGTGGGTACGATTGCTTAAGCGATTCCTGCTTCGCATGTGCCACTACCATATTTATCAGAGCCCTGTTTCGTTCGCTGTTCTAACCGAGGTTTACGGCTGCGATCCCGAGCAGCTGATCTCCGCTCCATACGAAGGCGGAGCTTCGCTTTTCAAGCGAATTCTCCATAAGGTTGAGACCAATCACGAAGCTCAGCGCGAATTTGAATTCGGTTCAAGGGTAATCTTTTTGTACGCGGGGAATCTGCATTCATTCAAGGGAGTAGCGGACATCGTAAGAGCAGCAGCGTTGCTCTCCAGCGACGATTCATTCCTGTGTGTTTTCGCCGGGCCTGAGGAGCCGGCAAGCAAAGAGGGCGCGACGATCGGACATTTCACGCGACTGGCCCGATCAAGCGGCGTCGAGCATCGCATGCGCTTCCTCGGACCCGTGACGCCGGAAAAGCTTGCGGAAATCTATTGCGCAGCCGATGCTATTCTACTGCCGACACATAAAGATTGCTTTCCCAAGGTCCTTGTGGAGGCCGCGCTCGCCGGAAAGCCGCTTGTGACAACAAATGCTTGTGGATCGTCGGGGTTAATCGTGCAGGACAGCGTGAACGGGTTTGTCATCGAGCCCGGCGACATTTCTCAATTGGCACGTGCCATGACAAAGCTTCTTGATCCCGATCTGCGAGCCAAAATGGGTGCAAGCTCGAAGGAAATCGTCGATCGCTATTGCAGGATGGATCTGGAAGTCCAAGGCTATCTCGAATCCGTTGCGATGGGCGCGGCCCGACTTGGAATCCAGCGGAGCGCATGACTCCGCAAAAACCTTTGCCCATTCAAAAAGCGGCTTTTTCTCCCTCACCCATGCTCAGTCCGCAATATCGGCTTGCTATTCTTGCCAATTCGATCTCAAGGATGAATGGCGGGGTCTTCGACGCGATGCGCAACCTTACCATCGCGATCGCGGCGGAACGCCGATACATGCCCGAGGTTTTTAGTTCGAGCGATGCCTATACCGAAAGCGACAAGTCGCTCTGGGGCAACATAACAACCAGAACTTTTCCCGTCCGAGGTCCGCGGATCTTCGGTTATGCACAGGGACTGGCGGCAGCAGTGGAGGCCAGTGATGCCGACATTCTTCATGTCCACAGTATTTGGATGTATCCGTCAATTGTCGCGAAGAGATGGGCGCGGAGCAGGAAGCCTTATCTAATCAGCCCACATGGCTTGCTAAAGCCGCGGGCGCTGCGCAACTCCAGGTGGAAGAAGCGGGTTGCGGCAATGCTCTATGAAGACCGGCATCTGCGTGGCGCCGACTGCCTCCACGCGCTAAACACCGCCGAGGCTGAGGCAATGAGAAAGTACGGATTGAAGAATCCGATCTGTGTGATTCCAAATGGCGCAACATTGCGAGACGATACTCTTCGCGAAGCGCCGCAACAAGACAGATCGATTCTTTATCTTGGACGAATTCATGCTTTGAAGGGATTGCGAAACTTGATTGAGGCCTGGAATCTGGCCCGCAACGATGCGGCGGCCGCAGGCTGGCGCCTAGCGATTGCCGGATGGGACCAGAATCACTACCGCGCTGAACTCGAAAGGCTGGCAGATCGTCTCCAGGTTCGATCGAGCATTGACTTTCTTGGCCCGCAATTTGAGGCGGATAAGGACCGCTGCCTTCGAGCGGCATCTGCGTTCATCCTGCCCAGCGAAAGCGAAGGCATGCCCATGAGCATTCTTGAAGCTTGGTCTTGGCGGCTGCCAGTCCTGATGACCCACGCATGCAATCTTCGCGAGGGCGCGGAAGCCGGCGCCGCAATCGTCATGGATTCGGGGGTGAACAGCATCGCGGCGGCATTGAAGCAGTTTTTCTTGCTGACAGAGCAAGAGCGCGAGGCAATGGGATGCAGGGGTCGGTGTCTCGTTGAAGAGCGCTACCAATGGCGGCACATCGCGAAGGCCATGATTGAAGTTTACGATTGGATTCTCGGGCACGGACCGAAACCGGATGTTGTTCTGGCTTGAAAGCGGCGGCCTGGAAGATGATCATTCGTGACAGAAACCTTAGACAGATTCGAGAAGGTGCAATCGCCAACAAATTTGACTTCTCGCCTGAGAATTATCGTCATCAGTCAGTTCTTTGGCCCCGATCAGTCGTCGGTCGGACAGTTCCTGGCTGATTTCGCGAGTGCAGCCGCGGCGGCCGGCCAGGATGTTCACGTGATTTGCGGCGCCACCGACTATGCTTCAGAGGCGGTTGCCGCACGTGGCACCACTCAACGCGAGAATCCCAAACCAATAGAGTTCTGTCGCGTTGGCAGCGGAACAATAAGCGTCGTTCGCGTCAGAACTGCGACATTTTCGCAAAGCAAGGCAAGGAAGCTTCTTTCCTATGCCACCTTCTACGCCGGTGCCCTGTGGAGGGCCCTGAGGGTTGCAAAACCGGACGTAGTCCTGACACTTACAGCGCCGCCGGGGCTAGCGTTGATCGGCTGGCTGGTACAAAGGACGCGCGGCTGCCGGCACGTGGCATGGGAGATGGATCTGTATCCGGACATCGCCATTGCGCTGGGCATTCCCGTTGCGGCATGGACCTCGCGGATGCTGGATTTTCCCCGGCGCAGAGCGGACGCTGTCATCGCTCTCGGCGATTGTATGAAAAATCGCCTGCTTCAGCACCGAATTCGCGAGGATCGAATCGTTGTCGCGGAAAATTGGGCCGATGGGCAAATGATCCACCCGCTGCCATTTCCCAGGTCGCGCCCGCTTCGCATTCTCTACTCAGGAAACATGGGGCAGGCGCACGACCTGGCGACCATTTGCGCCGTATTGAAGCGTTTGGCAAACTCTTCCGATTTTCTCTTTGTTTTCGCAGGGGGAGGCCTAGCGCGGCGGCAGTTAATCGGTTTTTGCCGGGAGCGCAAAATCGAGAACGTCACTTTCCCGGGCTACGTTCCGCTGCGGGATCTCGGAACAAGCCTGGCGGAGTGCCATGTAGGCCTGGTAATGCAGAAATCATCGACCGTAGGCGCTATCGTACCAAGCAAGATATATGGATTGATGGCAGCGGGGAGGCCTGCTCTCTTTATTGGCCCTGCGGCGGCCACGCCCGCCCTCCTCATCCAGAGATTTGATTGCGGCTGGCAATTCGATTGCGGCGATGAATCTGGCGTGTCGGCGCTGCTCCTTCGCCTCCTTGAGAATCCCGAAGAGATTCGCAGAAAAGGACAAAATGGCCGAGACGCGTTTATCGAAACTTACGACAAGCCCGCGGGAGTGGCGCGCGTGATGCGAGCCCTGGGTTTGGAGACACAGAATGCTTGTTGAGATGAACTCCCCAATTGCGGCCGATTGAATGGCCGCGATGAACGAGGCTTTTCCTGATGACCCGACATGAGTGATCGAATACTGGTGACCGGTGCGGACGGATTTGTCGGGAGATATGTTTGCCGCAGGCTGATTGCATCGAAATTTATTCCCGTCGCCGGGGTGCGGGACCTCGATAAATGGGCGGAATTTCAGCAGGCGGTTCCGGGATTATACGAGTATTCCCTGCTCGGAGATTTGAGAGAGAGCAAGAACCTTTGTTTCCGCCTTGAGAATGTTTCCGCCGTCATCCACCTGGCGGCTCGCGTCCACATCATGAGGGAGTCCGCCAACGATCCGTTGCAGGAGTATAGGAGAGTAAATGTGAGCGGCATGAGATCTATCGCTCTCGCCGCTGTTGCAGCAGGTGTTCGGCGACTGATCTTCGTGAGCACCGTGAAGATTCACGGCGAGTCGACTGGCGAGAAACCATTCCGCGAGGAAACGGCCGCCAATCCTGAAGATGCGTACGCGGTCTCGAAATGGGAGGCGGAAGAGGCGCTTCGAGAGGTAGCGGCAGAGAGCGGGATCGAGGCAGTGATTGTCCGTCCCCCACTCGTCTATGGCCCGGGAGTTCGAGGAAATTTTCTGCGGTTCATCAAGCTTGTCGATCGGGCTCTGCCGTTACCCTGGCCCAAGGGAGGGAACTGCCGCAGCATGATCGGGGTCGACAATCTTGCCGATTTCCTGGTGCGATGCGTCGATCATCCCAAGGCGGCCGGTCAGACTTTTTTGGTGAAGGACTCTGAGGATATATCGACGCTTGAGTTGATGACCCGATTAGCGCGGCTCCTGGATCGACCCGTGCGGCTTTTTCCCGTTCCCGAGCCCTTGATTCGGCTGGTCGCCAACCTCACCATGAAGCAGGCTGCGGTGGGCAAACTTTTGGATTCGCTGGTGATTGACTCCGGTCGTTCGCGGCGGCTGCTTGAATGGACTCCGCCCATGACTCTCGGCGATGGATTGGCGGCAACCGCCCGGTGGTTTCAGGAATCACGGCAGACATTAGAAACGAAGGCTTTTTAATGAGAGTTTTTATTCTGGTCTGCCTTGCTTCGGCCCTCATCACTGCCGGCGCTCGCAGCTTTCTCACGCGGCATGGCTTGATGGATCTTCCCAATGCTCGCAGCTCCCACGCGGTTCCCGTCCCGCGCGGTGGCGGTGTGGGAATCGTATTAGCATTCCAGTCGGCAGTTGCTTGGATTCTCGTGAGTTGTGCTATTCCAGGCAGGCTTGCGTGGGCGCTAATCGGAGGGGGTCTAGCCATCGCCATTGTTGGAATTCTCGACGATCGCTTCAGGCTGCCTCGCTGGCCACGACTGGCCGTCCACTCCCTCGCCGCCGCCTGGGCCGTTTGGTGTCTTGATGCAATACAGCCTGCGCAATTGAGTAACAACGGCGAACTATCGGGTTGGGTTCGGAGGTGCGCCGCATTCGCCGCGTTGATCTGGTTAACTAACCTTTTTAATTTTATGGACGGAATCGACGGATTGGCTGGGATGGAGGCTGTCTGCGTGAGTGGGCTCGGCGCAGTCCTGTTACTCCGCGATGGATTGCCGAATGAAGCGCAACTTTCGTTGATGCTGTCCGCCGCGAGTCTGGGCTTCCTGGTCTGGAACTGGCCGCCTGCCAAGATCTTTATGGGCGATGTGGGAAGTGGATTTCTCGGATTCACACTGGGCACATTGGCACTCTCTTCTTCAAAAACAAATCCAGAACTTATTTGGCCATGGATGATCCTGCTGGCCGCATTTATTGTGGATGCAACCGTGACTCTTCTGCGCCGTATTTTCTCTCGCGCGCGCTGGTACGAGGCTCATTGCAGTCACGCTTATCAACATGCCGCTCAAATCTGTGGCAGTCATGCAAGGGTTACGCTTGCGGTCGCAGCAATGAATATTGGATGGTTATTCCCGCTGGCATGGGCCGCATGGCGATATCCGGCGGCTGCACCGTTAATTGCCTCGGTTGCGGTGATCCCGCTCGTATACTTAACATTCCGATTTAACGGAGGCCGCGAGCGGTTTTCTTCTGATGTTATTCCTCAGGATTGATTCAATCGTTAAGCCGGCCGAACCTTTTCGTGAATCCTCTTTCCCGTCTGCGCCATTCTGGAAAGTGAGTCGTCGATCGTGAAAAAGCAACCAGGTTTTCTCATCCGGAACATTGCTGTGCGCCGGATTTTTATCTGGGTTACGCTGGCCGGAACCTTTGCGGCCTCAACCGCCGCAGCATTTCTGCTCCGGTTCGACTTCAGCGTGCCAGCATTCTATATTCGCTATTTTCTTTATGCTCTCGCAATCTTGCTGCCGGTTAAATGTGCCGTATTCTACGGGGCAAAGCTCGATCGGGGATTTTGGCGTTATGTGTCTGCGATCGACCTGATCCGGATCTCGGTTGCCAACCTCTTTGCTTCATTCATCGGCTTTTTTCTAATTCGCTGGCTAGCACCGGGAGGATTCCCACGATCCCTGTACGCGCTCGATATGATGGTTTCTCTTCTAGCCACATGCGGCCTTCGGCTTCTGGCTCGTGCAACTTCAAGGCTCAGCACACAGATGAGGAGCGCTAATGCCCCGCGGAAGAGGACGCTGGTTTATGGGGCGGGCGACGCGGGCAATACGCTCTTGAGGGAGATTCGCAACAACGCAAGATTGGCTTATCGGGTTTGCGGCCTCATCGACGACGATCCCGCGAAGCTCGGCCTACGCATCGCCGGGGTGCCCGTGATTGGAGGCGGCGACAGGATCGGTGAGCTTATTGCCCGGCACCGAATAACAATCGTACTGATCGCCATTCCATCCGCGACAGGCGTGGAAATGACGCGGATTCTGGAGCTTTGTCAGACCGAGGGCGTCGAATTCAAAACCGTACCCGGATTGGGCGAGGTAATCGAAGAGGGCGGGCTAGCCGGCCAAATTCGGGAAGTTGCGGTTGAGGATCTATTGGGGCGCACACCGGTAAATCTTGAAGAAGGCTCAATCAGGAGCACGCTGGAAGACAAAGTCATCCTTGTGACAGGCGCGGCGGGATCGATTGGTTTCGAGCTATGCAAGCAAATCGCGCGCTTCCGACCGGCAGGAATCGTCGGATTGGAAATTGCCGAATCTTCCTTGTTCGAGATTGATCGCGAAATGCGCCAGTCCTTTCCTCAGATTCAGTTTTATCCGGAGATTGGAAATGTTCAGAACCGCGATCGTCTGAACGAAATCTTCCGGCTTTACAAGCCGGTTGTGGTCTTTCATGCCGCGGCGTACAAGCATGTTCCCCTAATGGAGACGCACGCGTTTGAAGCCATCGAAAACAACGTCTTCGGAAGCTACAATGTAGCCGTCGCGGCAGCGGAGCACGGCGTCGAAGATTTTCTGCTGATCTCTTCAGACAAGGCCGTCAGGCCGACAAACGTGATGGGCGCGACAAAGCGAATCGCCGAACTGATTTTAACGACATTGCAGAACGGTCGCACGAGATATGTCGCGGTTCGTTTCGGCAACGTATTAGGTTCGAATGGAAGCGTGATTCCGATCTTTAAGAAACAGATCGCGGCCGGAGGGCCCGTCTCTGTCACACATCCTGACATGCGCAGATTTTTCATGACAATTCCAGAGGCTTGTCAGCTCGTGCTCCAGTCCCTGGCGATCGGGAAGGGCGGCCAAATCTGCGTTTTGGATATGGGGCAACCCGTGAAGATTGTCGATCTTGCCAGGCACCTGATTCTTTTGTCTGGACTTCGGCCCGAGGAAGACATCAAAATTGTGTTTACAGGCACGCGCCCCGGCGAAAAGCTGTCGGAAGAACTTAGCACGATGCTTGAAGACACAGTACCGTCGAGCCACGATAAGATTCGAATTTTTGCAGGCAACGGCGTTCCCGAGCGAGAAATGCAGAGCTGGCTTGAAGCGCTGCGAGAAATCTGCAAAGCGCGGGACATGGGCCGCCTGGTGGTCGCGCTCAAGGAACTCGTCCCGGATTACAGCCCGAGTATTCACCTGCTTAAGCAAATCGCGACACATGGCGAGCCCCGCCGCACCGTTATCGAAATGAATCAGTTTTCAGTGTCATCAAACACGCTTTGAGTCTTGGCGAGACTTGCCGAACTATTTGGTCAGCGGATTCTTCAACTAGATTAACCATTCCTTAAACTCCTTCCTGCGCCGTCGAATCTTGCGTTCTGCAGGTTCTGGTGCCTGATCCACACAATCCCAGGAAACGATGGCTCGTCGCATTTGCTACGGCGATTCAAGGGTCGAGGTGCGCTCGTGGCGCCTCGATTGGCACCATTCATGGACCACCCGATTCAAGCCGCTATCTGTTTTCGCTTGTACAGGTCTTGCGAGAAGCAGAGAACTATTCACGTTGGATCCTACGATATACTTGGATTGTGCCAGACAGAGCCGACTGGAATTGAAACAAGGAATCTGCACCTCCGGGGCATAGCTGCGACCCGGAGCATTTTGAATGAGCGTCACGCATGGCGCGACTGGCATCGCAACTGGAACGTTTGACGCTTTTCCTGGTTTTGAGAGTATTCATCGGAGCTGTGATGCACGATAGCCCTTGGCGTGTTTTGCATGTCGTTGCGAACCACGAAAAGCGAGTAGCACGACATCTGATAGCGCGCTCTCTGGAGCATTACCTACCGCTATATATCGTGCGTTCCAAATGGACCGACCGGGTGGTCGACTTGGAGCGTCCCCTCTTCGCTGGATATGTCTTTGTCCGTTTTGCCCGCGAGGAGCGGATTTCGGTTGTGAGCGCGCCGGGAGTCTTGCGGCTCCTGGGAAGTGGCATTGGCGAGACGGTGAGCGCTGCCGAAATCGAGAGAATTCGCGCGGGCCTGGCCAGCGGCTGCATTTTGCGCCCCCATCCCGCAGTTTCTGTCGGAGAGGTGGTGCGCGTTCACCGCGGCGTATTCGAGGGGGTGGAAGGAATTGTGACGGAGCTTCGTCATCAATGCAAAGTCATCATCGCGCTCGCCGCGACCAAGCAATGTTTCTCGCTTGAAGTGGATCTGGATGATATCGAAGTCCTGCGCAAGACGGTTGCCAGAGAAGAGATCACCCATAAAAGCAAGTCGGCAGCGCTCCGCTCGTAGTGCCTTGAGCACAGCCTACATAAAGACGGGCATATCTCAACTGAGGTATGCCCGCATGTTTTTGAGCCACGAGATGCAAAGTTGACCCGCGCCTACGCAGCCTGCTCGCCGCCCTCAGATTCTTCTGCGTCTTTCTTTTGTTCCTCGAGCTGCTTTTCAAGTTCGGCGCGTTTCTTGGCCTTTAGGTCGGCGCGCTTCTGGCGCTTAACCTCAAGCTGCTTTTCAGCGCCCAGCAGTTCGATGAACGCTTTGGCCGCGCCATCACCCTGCTTGAAGCCGGTGCGAATGATTCTCAAATAACCGCCGTTGCGGTCGCCGTAGCGCGGAGCCACGACATCAAAAAGCCGCTTGACGGCGTCGTCAGTGCGAAGAAAGGCGTGCGCCTGACGGCGCGCGTGCAGATCGCCCTTCTTGCCCAGGGTAATCATTTTTTCAATGTGCGGACGAACCGCCTTGGCTTTGGCGACGGTCGTCTGCACGCGATCCTCCTCGATAACGGAGGTGACGAGGTTGCGCAAAAGCGCACGGCGATGGCTGGTGTTGCGTCCGAGTTTGAATCCTGCATTGCGATGGCGCATATGAAACTCTCTCTCGTAAATCAGTGTTCAGTGATCAGATGCAGCTAAGAGTCACAAATACCGGCAAGCCAAAACTGACCACTGATCACTGTCCACTGAAAACTGTTTCTAGAAATTCTCCGTTTCGGTGGGCAATTGAAGATCCACTGAATCCAGCGGCTCCTCTTCGTCGTCGAAGCGGCCGTAGCTTGCGGCCAGAGCCGTCTGCGGCGGGATGCTGGTTGGCCCCGGCACCGCGTTACCCTGCTCGTCTATCCTCATGCCCAGCGACAGGCCCATCTGCGCCAGGATCTCCTTGATCTCGTTCAGGCTCTTACGGCCGAAGTTCTTGGTCTTCAGCATCTCGGCTTCAGTCTTCTGCACCAGCTCGCCAATGGTCTGAATGTTGGCGTTCTTCAGGCAGTTATAGCTTCGAACCGAGAGCTCAAGCTCTTCTA
This sequence comes from Acidobacteriaceae bacterium, assembly GCA_030040935.1. Classification (GTDB taxonomy): domain Bacteria; phylum Acidobacteriota; class Terriglobia; order Terriglobales; family Acidobacteriaceae; genus Telmatobacter. The sequence goes on from JASHSG010000188.1 coordinate 16,477, forward strand.
CAGAGCGGTTGAGGTTGTCATTGCGCAGCAGGATGCGGCCTTCATCGCCGCGTGCTTCGGCTTCAACCTCCTCCTCGAAGTTGATGAAGATGTTCATGTGATCCTTGAGCAGTTTGGCAGCCAGACCTATGGCATCGGCAGGCAACACCGCGCCGTTGGTCCACACTTCCAAAGTCAGCTTGTCGAAGTCCGTGATCTGTCCCAGGCGGGCTGCGTCGACGGCATAGTTGACGCGCCGCACCGGCGAGTGAACGGAATCGACAGGAATGAAACCAAGCCCGAGATCGGCATCGAAATTTTTGTCCGCCGAGACATAGCCGCGTCCGCGCTTGAGACGCATTTCCATGTCGAGCTTACCGCTTTCAGACAGCGTGGCGATGTACACGTTCTTGTCGAGAATCTCGACGTCCGAGTCGGCTTCGATCATGCCGCTGGTCACCGGACCGGGCTGGTCGGCGCGCAGATAAAGAGCCTTTGGCCCCTCGCCCTGCAGCTTAAAGGGAATCTGCTTGAGGTTGAGAATGATGTCGGTCGCATCTTCTACCACGCCAGTGATGGACTGAAACTCGTGCAGCACGCCTTCAATGCGGACCGCCGTCACGGCCGCGCCCTCAATGGAGCTGAGCAGCGTTCGCCGCAATGCATTGCCGATGGTTGTGCCGAATCCCCGCTCAAAGGGCTGGGCGCTGAACTTGCCGTATGTGTCGGTAAGCGTCTCGGCATCGACCGCCAGGCGCTTCGGTTTTTGAAATCCTCTCCACAACATATGTTTGCTCTCTTTTCCCGCACGGCGTGTACGTCGCGATGCATTTTGCGGCGGCCGCGCAAGTTCTCCTTTATTGAGGTTTCAGGTGTCAGGTGTCAGGTTTCAGTAATCAAAGCACCGCGCGGCAATCGCTCGAGGCTCCTGATCACTGAAACCTGACAACTTATTTACTGTACAGCTCGACGATCAACTGTTCGTTGATCGGCAGGTTGACGTCCGCACGCTTGGGCAAATGCAGGACGCGCCCGGACAGGTTTTCGAAATTCGCTTCAAGCCATGTGGGGACAGGGTTCTGCGCAGCGAACTGCGCGGCCTGTTCCACAATCACCAGCTTCTTGGCGGTATCGCGGACCGCGATCTCATCGCCCGCGTTGACCTGGTACGAGGGAATGTTTACCTTGCGACCATTGACCGTCACGTGCCCATGACGAACCAACTGCCGGGCCTGACGCCGCGAAATGGCAAAGCCCAAACGGTAAGTCACATTGTCGAGGCGCCGCTCCAATTGCTGGATCAGCAACTCGCCGGTGACAGCGGTGGAACGGCTAGCTTTCTCGTAATATTCGCGGAACTGGCTTTCCAGCGTAAAATACATACGCTTGGCCTTCTGCTTCTCATGCAGCTGGAGGCCGTAGCCCACGATTTTGGCTTTGCGGTCTTTGCCGTGCTGGCCCGGCGGAAAATTGCGCTTCTCCAGCGGGCAACGGTCCGAGGTGCACTTCGTGCCCTTCAAAAATAACTTCGTGCCTTCGCGCCGGCAAAGGCGGCAAACTGCTCCGGTATAACGTGCCATTTCTTCTCCTGACTTCGGATGTCGGCCGGTTTACGTCCTCTGGACTTCGTCCCGGCCCGATGTTAGTGATCAGTGGTCAGTGGTCAGTTTTTTCCTGCCGCGGAAGCAGCCTCAACTCACCTTTGATCCTCGATCACTGCAATTCGCTTTTCGCCAGCGTCTAATGGCATGGTGATTTTGTTTGCTCTCGAACGAACCAACTAATCACTGACCACTGTTCACTGACAACTGTCTTTACACTCTGCGCCGCTTCGGCGGCCGGCAGCCGTTGTGCGGCACCGGCGTTACGTCGCGGATCACCTTGACCTCAATACCCGCGGCAGCGAGCGCACGGATCGCCGACTCACGGCCCGAACCGGGACCTGCAACTCGAACTTCCACAGCACGGACTCCGTGATCACGAGCCATGTTGGCAGCGTTCGAGGCCGCTTGCTGGGCCGCAAAGGGCGTGCCCTTACGTGATCCCCGGAATCCGAGCGAACCCGAGCTCTTCCAACTCAGCGTGTTGCCCATCTGGTCGGTGATGGTCACGATGGTGTTGTTGAACGAGGCCTGAATGTAGGCAATGCCGTAAGGGACATTCTTGCGCCCGCGCTTCTTGAACTTTTTGGTTTTGCCCTTTTTCGCGACTTCGGGCTTCTGCTCTGGTTTCGCCATTAGGTCTTCGCCGTCGCTTTCTTCTTGCCGGCAATCGTGCCTTTGCGCGGGCCCTTGCGAGTGCGGGCGTTGGTGTGAGTACGCTGGCCGCGCACCGGCAGCGACTTCCTATGGCGCAAGCCGCGATAGCTCTGAATGTCAATGAGGCGCTTGATGTGCATCGAGACGTCCTTGCGGAGGTCGCCTTCGACGTCGCCTTCATCCTCAATCACCTGGCGGATGCGGTTGACCTCTTCCTCGCCCAGATCTTGGATTTTCTTGTAGGCATCGACGTTCGCCTTGTCCAGAATCTTGAGAGCGCGGGGCTGCCCGATTCCGAAGATATACGTGAGCGCGATCCGAGCCTGCTTGTTGCGGGGCAGATCGACGCCAGCAATACGTGCCATTCTCGGTTTCCTTCTCTTGGGTTGTGTGCCTCCGCCCTCAACCGGCTCGCACGGGTTATCGGGAGCAACTTCCGAGGTTCATCGCAAGCCTTGACTCCGGCTAACTAGCCTCTTCATCAGGATTCAGGTTTCAGTGATCAGGGGTCAGTTCGATCTTGCAGCCGCCTGCGGCTTTTACTAAACCCTGAAACCTAACACCCGAAACCTTTCTGTGGAAGTTTCCCATTCCAGCCAGGCCTAACTTATCCCTGGCGCTGCTTGTGCTTGGGGTTTTCGCAAATCACGCGAACCACCCCATTGCGCGTAATCACCTTGCACTTCACGCAAATCTTCTTTACTGATGCCCGAACCTTCATTGCTGCTCCCAACCGATGGCTATTTGTATCTGTACACAATGCGTCCGCGATTCAGGTCATATGGACTCAGCTCAACGGCCACTCGGTCGCCGGGCAAAATCCGGATGAAGTTCTTGCGCATTCTTCCCGAAACATGCGCCAAAACCTCATGATTGTTCTCGAGCTTCACCTTGAACATGGCGTTTGGCAGCGTCTCCAGGACGGTTGCCATGACCTCAATCGCATCTTCCTTCGACAATCGGTGTCCACTTCTGGCGCTCGCGCGCCTTTGCCTTTTGGACCTGAGTACTGCTACTCGGTCAGAATCCTTGCCCCGGTTGCAGTCACCGCAACCGTATGCTCAAAATGAGCACTTATGCTTCCATCGCTGGCCACTGCTGTCCAACCATCGTCCAACACCTGCACATCCGGCTTGCCGGCATTCACCATCGGTTCGATGGCGATGACCATTCCCACTTTCAGCTTCATGCCCTGGCCGGCTTCTCCAAAGTTCGGAACCTGCGGGTCCTCGTGCATTTGGACGCCGATCCCGTGGCCCACAAAGTCGCGCACGACTGAAAACCCTTCACCCTCGACCACGTTCTGTACCGCCGCTCCCACATCACCCAACGTCGCACCTGGTTTTACCGCCGCAATGCCGGCCTTGAGCGAATCTTCAGTGGCTTTCAGCAGCCTGGTTGCCTTAGCATCTATCGAGCCGACGGGCACGGTGATAGCTGCATCGCCGTAGTAACCGTCGACAACCAAACCGAAGTCCACCGAAACGATGTCACCTTCTTTCAGGACCCGCTTCGGCGACGGAATGCCGTGCACGACTTCGCTATTGATCGAGGTGCAAAGCACGCACGGGAAACCGTGGTACCCCTTAAACGCGGCCTTCACACCCAGTTCATTCACGCGTGCTTCTGCAGCCTTTTCCAGATCGTAGGTGGTGGCGCCCGGCTTGACTCTGCTGCGCACCAGTTCCAGAACCTCACGGACCATCTGGCCCGCGCGGCGCATCTTCTCGATCTCCTGCGACGACTTCAGTACAACGGCCATAAAACAGTTCTTAGCTCGCAGCCCCAGGTTTGCAGTTTTCAATCGGCAGCGACAGGCTTTGATTCCAGCATTTTCCCGCTGCGAACTACTCTTCACGTAAAATGCCGCCGTTTGAGCTACGCCGGTTGGCGCAACCGCTCAACGGCGGAAACAATTCCGGCTGCGATCTCCGGGATCGGCCGGTCACCATCCACTTCCGCGAATCGTCCCAGCGCCCGATAGTGCTCGACGACGGGCCGAGTGAGGGCCTCGTAAGCGCGCATGCGCTCCTTGAAAACCTCTTCCGTGTCGTCGGCTCGCTGGACCAGCTCGGCACCTTCAACGTCACAAATTCCTTCCCGCTGCGGCGGGCGCATATAGACGTTGTAGATGGTCTGGCAAACAGGACAATTCCGGCGCCCCGTAATGCGGCGCAATAGTTGATTATAGACCACTTGGATACTGACTGCAACCACCGGCAGGGCCTCGATTTGGGCCGCCAGACGGCCATCGAGCCAGTTAGCCTGGCCCAGCGTCCGCGGAAAGCCGTCGAGGATGTAGCCCCGGGCCGTATCGGGCTCCAAGAGCCGTGCAGCCACCATCTCGTCGACCAAGGAATCGGGGACCAGCTCGCCCCGCGCCATGATTTCTTTAGCTGCGATCCCCAATTTGGTTCCCTCTGCCACATTGGCGCGGAGGAGGTCGCCGGTGGAGATTTGCGGAATATTCCAATACTTGACGAGCTCTTTGGCCTGGGTTCCCTTGCCCACGCCCGGCGCGCCCAGCAAAAGAATCGGGCCGGGAACGGTGTCGGATTCCGTTTCCCGGCCAGATTCCACACGAGTCTCTGATGAGAGAGAAGACGACATTACCAGGTTTTCCTTCCGCGGATGCGACCGGACCGCGGGGAAAAGCCGTCATAATGACGCATGATCAGCTGCGATTCGATCTGGTTTACCGTATCCATGGCCACACCCACCACGATCAGCAGTGAAGTGCCGCCAAAGTAGAAGTTGACGTTCATTCCGTGAATCATCCAGTTAGGAAGATTCTCGAATAACCTCCCGATAAGCCAAATCTTGTCGAAGCGGATGCCTGAAATGAGGAAGGTAGGCACCATTTGGACCAGAATCAGATAAATCGCGCCCACGAGCGTGATGCGCGTGAGGATGTCGTTGATGAAGTCCGACGTGCGCTTGCCGGGCCGGATTCCGGGGATGAATGAACCCGACTTGCGGAAGTTGTCGGCGATGTCGTCGGGCCGCATCACGATGGAAACATAGAAATAGGCGAAGAAGATGATGAACAGGATGTTCAGCAACTCGTACCAGGGGTAACCCGGCGTGAGTGACTGCATAATGGGTTGGAGGATGCGACTGTTCTGCACCCACTCCAACTGGCCAAAGAGCAAAGGCGCAGAAAGAATCGAGCTGGCGAAGATGATCGGCATCACGCCGCCGGAGTTCACCTTCAGCGGGAGATGGCTTGAAGCGCCGCCCATCATGCGCCGGCCCACAATGCGCCGCGCGCTCTGGATGGGAATGCGCCGCTCGCTGCGCTCCACAAAAACAATGAAGGCCACTACGGCAGCCATGCCGGCGACAAGGCCCAACACCACCAGGAACGTCATCGGACCCCATGCGTCGGTCTGGATCTTCTGGTAGAGATCGCTAACGCCTCGCGGCAGGCCCGCAACGATTCCGGCAAAAATAAGCAGGCTCATGCCGTTGCCGATACCGCGGTCGGTGATTTGCTCGCCCAGCCACATGATAAATGCGCTTCCCGTGGTCAGCGTGAGTACGGTCATCAGGATGAAGCCCGGGCCGGGATTCATCACCACACCCTGCTTGGTGAGAATGGCCGCAATGCCGATCGCCTGCAGCGCGGCGAGAACGACAGTCATGTACCGCGTCCACTGCGTGATCTTGCGCCGACCCAGCTCGCCTTCTTTCTGGATGCGCGCCAGCGGCTCATAGACGACGGTGAGAAGCTGAAAGATGATGGACGCAGTGATGTAGGGCATGATGCCCAGAGCGAAGATGGTCATGCGGCGCAGAGTGCCGCCGCTGAACAGATCCATGAGGCCAAGCGCCGACCCGCCCTGCTGGCTGAAGAGCAATTCCAGTTGGTGATAATTAACGCCTGGCGTGGGTATCCACGCGCCCAGACGGTAGACGGCCAGTATACCCAGCGTGAACAGCACCCGCTTACGCAGGTCGGGAATCCGAAAGATGTTGAGGAACTTCTCCAGCATATTGGTTCATCCGCTTCAGGCGCGCGAAGCGCCGGCCGAATCGTGCAATGAGATCATCTTAAAGCGTTACGCCGCCGCAGGCGCCGTCTCGCCGCCGACAACCACGGCCTTGCCGCCGGCCTTCTGAATCTTTTCCGCCGCCGATTTGGAAAACTTGTGCGCGTGAATGGTGACGGCTTTTTTCAACTCACCGGAACCGAGAATCTTGATCAGGACGTTCTTCCCCGACGCCAGCCCCAGCTTGCGGTAGTCTTCGAGGCCGATCTCGGCAACCTTCAGCCCGGCGATCCGATCGAGATTCACGATCGTGTACTCGGTGCGGAAGATGTTGGTAAAGCCTCGCTTGGGCAATCGCCGATGTAACGGCATTTGGCCGCCTTCAAAGCCACGCATCATGTGCGAGCCGGACCGCGAACGCTGGCCCTTGTGGCCGCGGGTCGACGTCTTGCCCATGCCGGATCCCATGCCCCTGCCCACGCGTTTGCGCCCGGTGTTGGCCTTCTTCGGCGAGCGTAAATTCGATAAGTTTCTAGCCATATTCTCCTCGCTATAGCGCCGGATACCCTTCCTTTGGGCGACCGACTCGCGCTGTGAATCGTTTCTCAGTCTGTAGTTCATCGTTCTTAGTGGCTCGACTTATTGTCA